>JBGOSQ010000072.1:0-8068 GCA_041476045.1 Thermoplasmata archaeon
AGGACGTGCCCCAGCGACGAATCGTACTCCATGATGGGGTTCAGGCGAGCCCAGGGGGAGAGCCCGGTCGCGTGACGGATCCATTGTCCGCCCGCGAAGGTCCACGTATCTCGGCATGTCGTACAGCCTCCGAAGAGTACCACATAGCCATCGGCGGCGTCGTACGTCATGCTCGGCGAGTACAGGACGCCGGGTCCGCCCGTCGAATTGAGCTCGGCCCAGGAGCCGCCCGAAAACGTCCAGGTCCGGTTCGTATTGCTCAAAAGCAGAACGTAGCCGTCCAGGGCATCGTACGTGATCTCCGCCCCCCCCGTGAAGTTCGGCGAGGACGCGATCCATGGCGTGAGGTTCGTCCATGTGCCGTTGACATATGTCCACGTCTCGTGGGACGAGCTCGCGAAGCGCTCGTTGTACGGGATTGAAACCGCGCCCCCGAACATCACCACATAGTGGTCGGCGGCGTCGTAAACCACGAGAGCGCCTGTACGCGTATACGGTACCATGGGGGACTCTGTCCATCCATAGGAGGCGTTCGAGACCGGGGCCGTCGCCCTGGAGGAACACCGATAGGTTCCCTCTTCATGCGCTGCGCACGAGAACGAGCGGCCCGCCGCCGGACCTTCGCCGTGGGCGAGGCTCGCCGTCGCGCCGTCGAGTTGACCTGCGCCGAGCGAGGGGATGGCGTCGCTCGGCATCGGAGAGGGTGCGATGGCGGTCTGGTGAGGTGATCCCACCGACAAACCTGTCAGCGTCACCACGAGGATTCCGACGCAAAGGAGGCTCGAGATCGCGGGTTGTGGCTGCACTATAGGTATCCTTGCACCGTGAGTTGGTCCCGTACGCAGCGTTGCGGAGGAGAGTCGAGAGATGGGTAACGTTTGTGGCGCCACCCGCCGGCCCCGATGAACGCATTCCCCTTCCCGGTGTGAGACGACCGGCGCGAAGCGCCCGTGGAGGTCCGCGCTGGCCTCGTAGATTGGGTCCGCGCGACGACCCGCGGGGGCCCACGGACAGCCGAACTCTGCCCCAGACGTAGGAGCCTTCGGCCGCGCAACGCTGGCAGGCCGCGCGATGGAGTCGCCTATTCGGTGGCTGCACACTGTGAATCCCGACCAGTCCATCCGAGTCCGAACCCGCCTTCCGATGGACCTGCCGACCCGACAGGTCGGTCCCGCGTTCTCCCATCGAGCACGACATCGAGAGCGTAGTAAGGATGATATATCGATTGGCACATCGTTACCCCCGAGTGGCATCGATGGATACTGTGACGGTTTCGCCGAAGTACCAGGTAGTGATCCCGGAGCGGGTCAGGGAGGAGTTCCATATCCGAGCGGGGGACAAGCTGGCCGTTATCGTGAAACACGGAATCCTCCAGTACGTCCCGGTTCGACCGTTCGCGCAGACCAAGGGGATGACCCCCGGTCTCGGCTCGGCGGACCTGCGCGACAAGCACGACCGCCTCTAAGGCGCCGCGTGGTATCATGATCTGCGTCGACAGCCACGGGTGGATCGAGCGGTTCGGCGCGGGCCCGAAGCAGGCCGCGTACAATCGCGCCATCGATTCGGTCGCTCCGAAGGAGATCTTGACCTCCATGGTCACGGTCTATGAGGTCTACAAGAAGGTCAAGGCCCGCCGCGGCGAACACGCCGCACTCGAGGTCGTCGCGGCACTGGGTCATACGCGCCTGATCCCGGTGGACCAGGAGATCGCGTTGACCGCGGCGGATTACAGCCTCGAGCATGGACTGCACTTTTCGGATGCGCTCATCTACGCCACCGCCCGGCGGTACCATGCAGAGCTCTACACGAGCGACACGGCGTTGAGACGTCTCCCCGGGGTCCGATTCATCTGAAGGGACCCAGGAACCCCTCCGCTCGGGCGGGCCGAGGAGACGTCCCCGAGCGGCTCCGGCCCACCCCGTTCCCCTAGATCGCCTCCCAGCCGGCTCTCCGGATTCGGCAGGAGGCGCCCGGACGGCCCAGCGCGCCATCCCGTGGGACCGCCCCCTGGATCAGTTGGTCGCGAACAAAATCTGGCCCCATGACGGTTCAGGGACCGACGAGTCCATCCGACCACGGCTTCGAGGGGATGTAGGTCTCCGTCGGCCCACGTCCTACCGTGGGCCGGGTGGTCGCCGCACGCCGGACATCCTGGCAGGGCCGACAACTTTCGATGGCTCACGGGTGTGCGCGGATAGTTCCCGGTCCGGTGGCGACCGTTGCGCCGGTACGTCGGGAGCTGGTCCGCGCGGCCGGGGGACGGCGGCGTCGGACGAGGAGGAGCGCCATCAGGAGCATCGCCACCGCGACCAGCACGAGCGCGCCGCCGAGGATCCACAGGCCGGACGGACCCGATACCGCGGTCGTCGCCGACGGGTTCGCTTCGGGGTGGAGCGGGATCGGGACCGATTGGCCGGCCGGTGTTACGGAGAACGCCACGGTCGTGGCGAGGTAGCCCGTGTACGACGCGCTCGCGTTGTACGTGCCCAGGTAGAGCGTCACCGTGAACCCGCCCGATGGGTCGGCGGAGACCGTTTGCGCGATCGGGACCCCGTCGATCGTGATGCCGCGCAGCTCGACGATCGCGCCGGCGAGCGGAGTCCCGGCGAGCGAGTCGACGACGACCCCGTGGATCACCACCCACGGCGGCACGAGGGAGAGATCGTGGAGGACGGGCCCGCCGTTGACGACCGCCTGGAAGTCGACGGGAGCGTAGGCGACCGATCCGCCGCCCTCGTACGTCGCGGTGAGCGCGTGGGTACCGTTCGGCGCCTGGAACGCGTAGGAGCCGTCGAGGTCACTGACCGCGATGACATCGATCCCTTCCTGGATCGCGACGTCGCTCAGCGGTTGGTTCGTGAGGCCGTCACGCACCGCGCCCGAGACCGAGAAGGTCATTACCGGGAGCTGGACGAGGAGGCCGTAGACGTTGTTGTGCACCGTGACCGTCTGGTACGCCGGACGGTACCCGGGGTCGACCACCACCAGCACGTAGGTACCCCACAGAACGCTCATCAGGAACCCGCCGTCCGAGCCCGAGCGGGTCGAGAACGCGGTCGATCCGCCCACGGTGGCGGCGACGATCGCGCCGGAGATCCCCGAGCCCGGGTCCGAGGCGTTGACGACGCGTCCGCCCAACTGGTAGAAGACGTTCACGCCGAGCGGCGTGATCAGGATCGGCGCGAGGGTAAGCCGGACGCCGCTGATCAAGGTGGCCGAGGAGTAGGAATCGGCGTAGCCGTTCGCGAGGACGGCGATTGTGTACGGACCGGGCGGTCCCGCGAGATTGAACGATCCCCCCGCGTCGGTGAACGCCGTCGGCGTGCACTGGCCACCGCTCCAGGTGGGGCAAGCATAGACGGAGGCATTGGAGACCGGGAGCAGCGTCGCCGACGACAGCACGGTGCCGAGCCCTTGACCGAACTGCTTGAGGAAGAGTATCCCGACCGGCAGGATCTCTCCCGGCACCAGGTAGATCGGCAAGAACGTCGTGTTGAATCCGGTCGCGTTCGCCTGGAGGATGTACGATCCCGAGGGGACCGCGAGGAGGAACTGTCCGTTGGGCGCGCTCTTGACCTCGAAGCCGCACGCGCCTACGGGGTAGCCCAAGGGCGAGCAGGCGGCGACGGTCGCATCGCCGATCGGGAGCCCCGACGGGAGGGCGCGGACCGTCCCCGTCACGAACGAGAACTCGTTGAGGATGATCGGCGAGAGCCAGGTCCAGCAGTCCGAGCACGACTGTCCGATCGTGGTAGTGTTGCTGACGTATCCGCTCGCCGTGACCGTGACGACGACCCGCCCAGGGTACGATGCGACCCAGAAGACGCCGGTGTCGTTCGTCGTTGCGGGCCAGCAGTTCGACAGACCCGTCACGTTGTAGGGGCACGTCTGGACGGTCGCGAACGGGATCGGGGTGAGGCCGGGGTACTTGAGGACCTGGCCGGCGAGGATGCCGAGACCGCTCATGTTGATGACCGGATCCACGACGACCTGGTTCGGGGCGACGTCGACGCGGCTCGTGTTGGGGAGGTAGGCCCAGTGGGTGACCGTGAGGACGTCGTGCATCCCGGGGGGAGCGTCGCTGATGAACTGCCCCATCCAGTTCGTGGGGAGCGAGACGCCCGTCAGCCCGGCCATCTGGCTCGCCACGCCGACGTTGGCGAGTGGTAGCGGGAGGCCGTTCGTCCGGTCGACGACCGTCGGATCGTTCGGGATCGAGCTGTTATTGAGGCCGGTGCTCCGGACCCATCCGAACGGCTCGAGACCGAGACCTCCCAGGTCCCAGAGCGTCGAGCCGTTGACGAAGGTCGTCCTCGAGGCGTTGACCCCGACCGTGAAGTTCGACGCGTTGAAACCCTCGGCGACGGCGATCGACACGCGGACCGCGTTGCCCGGCGGGGCGGTCAGGTTGACAAAGCCGTCGGCGTTCGAGATGCCGCTCGACGCAAGGGTCACGTTGAGAGGGCCGGTTGCCGTCGCCGTAATGCCCACGTACGCGGCTCCCGTGCCGTCGACCTCGTTGACGAGCCGGAACACGATCCAGCCGAAATGGGTGAGATCGAGCTCGGGCATCATCGTGACGCCGGAGGGGATCGTGTTGTTGAGGGGATCGGTCAGGTTGATCTGGATGCTCTTCGGGACCGTCGCCTCCGGCGGCGTGCCGGCGACGACGAGGACGTTCGTCGGGCCGGGCGGAAGGAAGAACTGGTAGTACCCGCCCCCGTTCGTCGACCAAGTGGCCGACGCGTGCTGCGGGCCGAACGTGGCGATCGAGACCGGGGTCCAGCGGCTGGGGATCCACGGGACCGACCCCGTCGGGCTCGCGGTCGAGTTGTCGAAGACGTACCCGCCGACCTGGGCGTACACCGATAGCGAGAGGGTGTGGGTCAGGTTCGTGACGGCTTCCGTCGCGTTGAAGACCGTAGTGTTCGTACCGAAGCCTCCGTTGATGCTCGGGCCGACGGTGCCGCCGCTCGGCGACACCTGAACCTTGTTGTAGACGCCGCCGCCGGTCTGGACGAAGAACATACCCTGCGAACTAATCTTGAGCGCGGTGCCGCAGATGGTCGAGTTGGAGTTGCACGCGAACGCGGTCGCAGCCGGGGCGAGCTGGATCTGCACGTACCCGCTGCCGTGCCGGACCCAGATCGGCCCCCACGGAGCGATGTCCGCGTAGCCGGTGACCGACGGCAGGCTCACCATCGTGAGGGCGCCGAGGTGCACGTACGACGCGCGGGACGCGTTGAAGAACTGCGAGACGGGGAAGTACCCCGGGGCGGAGACCATGAGGTCGTACAGGCCGGGGGGGACGCTGTCGTTGAAGTAGCCCTGGCTGTTGCTCCCGTCCTGGATGAGGGAGCAGGCGCCCCCGTCGACGGGGCACGCCTGGATGCTCCCCGATTCGATCCCCCTCGTGTGCTCGCGGTCGAGGAGCGTGCCGTCGATCCACACTCCGGCGGCGCTCGATCCGAGCGCCTGCCCGTGGACCGAGGCGGCTGTCGTGTTCGTCCCGACCGGGTAGAGACGAATCGGGGGAAGTACCGACGTGGCACCGGCAGTCGTGTTGACCCAGCTCCAATCGCTCGTGTAGCCGGCGGCGGTGACCAGGACCTCGTAGGTCGTCCACGGGAGCCACCCGCCGAGCAAGGTACCGTTGAACCGGCCGTCGGTCGTCGAGAGGCCGGCGCCGAGGGCGACACAGGCGTTCGGATCGGGAGTATCGACGTGGCAGTATCGCACGTCGGCCTCGTAGATGCCGTGCCCCGACGGGTCGATCAGCTGGCCTTCGAGGGTGGCGAGCGGGGTGAGCGAGATGTTCCCGACGTCGGTGGAGCCATTGACGTACGCCCAGACGGTGTTCGGTGCGTAGCCGCTCGCCGACACTTTGATCGAGACCCAACCGAGCGGAGACTGGGTCTGGAAGGATCCGTTGAGGTAGACGGCCCCGTCGAAGCTCGGGGCGAGCGGACGGTCTCCCGCCGCGTTGACCTTCACCGAGCCGAAGAAGACGCCGACATGTGTGTCGCCCTGGAAGACGTGGCCGTGGACGGATCCGATCCGGGAGAGATTGATCGACGTGAAGCCCGCGAGGACCGCGGAGATCCCGCCCGTGTACTCGGCGAGTACCATCGGCTCGATCGTCTTCCAGCAGCACGTGTACGGAGTCGACCCCCACGTGTAGTTGTCCGAGTAGTTCTGGGTGAGGGACGATATCCGGATCTCCCCCGGACCTGGGGGGACGGGTACGCAGAACGTCGAGGGTGTCCAAGAATACCCCGGGCACTCCCATGGGTCCGACGACGCGGCGACCCCCGTGTTGGTGTAGCTAAACGATTGCAGGTTCGGGTTGTCCTGGGAGGTCCCCGTCGCCCTAAAGCCGCCCGCGGGGGGTTGGTTGCCGGGCTGGACGAAGGCGAGGCCGTAGATGTAGTTCCCGGGGGTTAGGTTGAGGTAGGCATTCGTTTGCTCGTCCGGGGTGACGTTCAGGTACGTCTCGTTACCCCACGCGGGGAGGAGGCCGGGGAGCGGCCACGTCGGGAACCCCAGGCAGAGGCCGTTCCAGTCCGGAGCGATCCGGATGTCGTTGCGCAGCGGGAATCCGGGTCCCGCAACGAACCCCGGCCCGGGGGGCAGACAGCCCAGCCCCACGCACGGGGAGGAGGTCAGGTTCACACCGCCCGTGACGAGATTGGGGACGGCGCGCGAAGTCTCGAATCCGTTCATGCTGCAGGCAGTCCCGACCCACCACCCGTTACCCCACTTGGGGGCGGTGCCGTTCTGCGTGACGCTCACCGACAGACCGATCCCCCCGAGCGGGACCATGTAGATCGGAGGGATCGTTTCGCTCACATTGACCCAGCCGATCGGCACCCGGTTCCGGAGGTATCCGATGGAATCGGCCAGAACGTAGTCATACCCGCGGGGTCCGTGGCCCTGTACGGTGGATGACCCGACCGTCGGGCCTTGGATCAGGCAGACGTTCGTCGCGGCGGAGCACACGGTGATCGCCGAAACCGCCGCCGGGATCGCCTGGCGCGTGACCGCGTCGTAGAGCGTCACTTTGATGACCGGTTCGGTCTCGAGATAGATTACGCCGAGGTCGACGTGCTGGCCGGGAGTCGCGTTGGCATACCGGAACGTCGAGAGCGTCCCAAAGGGTGGGCTGAAACTGATCGTCGACGGGAGCGGGCAGAGGCCGATCCGGAACTTGCCATCGGACAACGTCGCGGCGCTCGGCGTGCAGATCTGCGATTGATCCCGCGCCACCGCGCTGACGAATACCCCGGGCAGTGGAGTGTGCTTCGAATTGTTCGCTTCGACTGTCCCCGAGGCGATCGCATCCTGGACCATGTACACGATCGAGGCGAGGTACGTCGTGAGGCCGGAGTAGACCTGGACGTACGTGATGTTGCTGAGGTAGAATCCGAGCGTGAAAGTCAGATAGTCGGCCCCGACGGGCGCCTTGACGACAAACGATCCGTTCACGGTCGTCGTGACCGGCGGGATCGATTGGAGGGGGCAGGAGGTGGCGCCCGAGGCGCTGTACGACTGGATCGTGACCCCCTGAAGCGGGACCCCGGTGTTGTTGTAGACCAACCCGGAGACCGAGCCCGTCGGACAGCTGTAGCCAGCGGCGGGATGCGGTGCGGCGGCCGCTGTCGTCGAGACGCCCGGGGAGGACCCTCCAGGCATCTGTTGGGCCGCGAGGCTCCAGTTGACGGGATGGGCGGTGGGTGTCCCGAGCGCTGCACGGGCCAGAGCTGGGCCATCGATCTGAGGGAGGAGGGCGGGGTCCGTGCCCGGCATCCGGGTGGGCGATGGCGTTGTGGCGAGGTGCGTTCCGGCGGAAATCGAGGCTGCGGCCGGGGCGGCGACCCCGTGAGGAGCGGAGGGAACCGCGTGGCTCCGAGTCAGGCCCAGTCCGACGGGTGTCGGAAGGGCGAACATCACGACGATCAGGATCAGAAACACGAACCCCATTGCGGTTCGCGTTCTCCTTCCCGCCAACGCTCCGGCAACTCGGGCCAGCGAGGACGAGTGGTCGTTCGAGATCGGCACGTGGTAGTCG
>JBGOSQ010000073.1:0-8055 GCA_041476045.1 Thermoplasmata archaeon
AGTTGACCGCGGTGGCCATAGCGGTTGGAGTCGCGGCGGCAGGCGCTCTCGTATGGGCAGCGATGCCGAGCTCGTCGGCGGTCGATTGCAATCCGCAGGGATCAGGAAACACCCCGCTAGGAACGGCCCTTGCTATCAGCACGCCGTCGGAAGAGTCGCTGGGACTGGACCACTGGTACAACTTCACGGTCCAGACGGGCTTCCCGAGCCTCCACCTTGGTAATCTCAACTTCCAAGTCCAGAACGGAGGGGGGGAGACCGTCGTCTCCGGCGCCGATTGGACACTCATGGTGCGGAACGTCACAGGAGCTTGGGTAGGGACGTATTCGCTCGTGGGGACGACAGCGGGGACGTGGACCACCGGTGCGAACTTCCCAATCTACTCCCAGGAGATGATCAGCCTCTTGACCGCTCCGGAGAACCTCGCCGGCGATGCATTGGTCGTCGTCCTGTCAGGCACCTACTCCAACGGTTGCTCCGTTCTCGGGGGGTCGATCAACGTCGCGATTCCATAGCGCGTATCGCGGGCCTCGGGGTGCGGGCCGTCCTTTTCCCAACGGACCCCTTACTACAGAATGCCCAAGACGTATTCACCGGGTCGCCCTGGCCCGCTCATGAAGCGGGAGTCGTCGCGCGTCCGATTCAGGAAATACGGTCCCACCGACCGGAAATTCGTCGAGCAAGGGCTCGGGTACATCCTGGCAGAGAAGGCCTCGGCCGCCCCGGACCATGAGATTACACCGGCACCCGATTGGGGGCGCTTCTACGCCCCCTCACTCGTCAACCTCGTCCGGGAGTCGAAGGGAGTCGCGCTGGTCGTAGAGGTCGACGGCGATCGCGCGGGATTTGCCTTCGGATCCCCGGACCGGGGGATCCCCCGCTGGATGCAACAAAGCGGCGCGTTCTCGCGTCGCTGCACGATCCTCGAAGTCCACGTGGACCCCCGGTTCCGGAGGCTCGGGCTTGGGCCGCGACTCGTTGCCGAGGTGGAGCGCCGATTCGCCCAGCGCGGGTATGATTGGATCACGGCCTCGTACCATCAGGGTCACCGGTTCGAAGCCGGGCTCTACCGAAAGTGCGGGTATGGCGTGAACTCCGTGAGTGTGGCTCGGTGGCTGACCCGTCCGGTTCGGAGGTAGTGAGTTCGACTCTATGGGTTTGAAATGAGACACCTTGACGAGGCTGGGTGGACCGCGCAAGATCGGTAGGGCCGCGATTGGCCCGTGGGAGAGCTCCGTCTCAGTGCGCCGGAGAACATGGAGCCAAGGGAGGGAATCGAACCCCCAGGAAACGGATCTGCAGTCCGTCGCATTAACCATTCTGCCACCTTGGCGCGGCCGGGCCCAAGGGGCCTTTCCTTAAATCCCTCGGGGCGGACCCGGCTCTGAGATCAGATCGGGCGGAACCCGCGCGCGGCGCGGCGAGCGAACGTCGCGACGCTGAGCCGGAACCGCGCGCTCGCGTCGAGCTCGACCCCTCGGGCCGTCGACCGGCCGGCACGCAGCTCCGCCAGGAGATCGGAGACGGTCTCGATCGGGCGCGCGAACTCGGTAGTACATCGTCCGACCTCCGATGCTCGGTGGGCGTCGCTCCCTCCGGTCGCACCGAGGCCGCGAGTGGACCGGAGACGCTCGGCCCGGTGGTTCGCGCCCGGGCCGTTGTGTCCGTTGCGCGTCTCCACCGCCGGCACCGGAACGCGATCGGCGACGGCCGGACCGACCCCGTGCGACCATCGGAACGGGTGGGACAGGACCGGTACGATCCCTCGCGCTTCGGCCCATCGGAGCACCTCGTCGATGGGCGCGTGGACCGGGGGGAGCTCGCCGACGCCGTAGAGGAGGAGATGACCCTCCCGGGTCGACACCTCCACAGCGGGGACGAGAAGGAGGTCCGGCCATCTCGGAGCGAGCTCGGCGAGTTCCGGATAACCCTCGATCGAGTTGTGGTCGGTCAGGGCGATACCGCGCAGACCGAGTGACGCGGCCCGAGCCACGATCGCCTCCACCGATTCGGAGGAATCGGGCGAGTGCCGGGAATGGACATGCAGGTCGAACCGGGGGGTTGCGTTCATTTGACCCGGGCGCCCGCCGGGAGATCGATACCGGTCGTCACCGGCAACGCCGGGCCGGCCGCGAGGATCTCCCCCGCGGGGGGATCGGTCGTGAGGAGCCGGACAATGACCTCGGCGCCCGCGGGCCATTCCCCCTGGGCCGAAACGGTCCGACCCCCGACATCGACGTCGGAGCTTCCCCCAGCAGATCGAGCGACCCGGCCGATGACGAGGGGGGTCCGTTCGAAATCGGGGTAGGCGACGGGCGGGCTCCCGACCGGCGCGCCTGCCAGCGGGGTCCCGACGGTCGCGGATTCCGGCGGCACGAGCAGGTACGCGCGCGTTCCGTCGTCGGCGGCCAACACCATCCCCTGGGACGTGATCCGGCGGATCGTTCGCGGCTCCAGGTTGGTGAACACGACCACCCGCCGCCCCACGAGCTCCGCGGTCGCGTAGAACGGTTTGACGCCGGCGACGACCGTCCGAAGACCCCCCTCGCCGACGTCGATCTTCAGGACGTAGAGCTTGTCGGCGGAGGGATGGTCGGCCGCTTCGCGAACGACGCCGACCCGGATGTCGAGAGCCGGGGGCGGTGCCCCGGGGGACGCGGCGACGGACGAAGCGGGCGGGGCTGCGACGGCGACTGCCTTGGGCTCCTCTCGTCGAGGGAAGAGCGGCCGGATCTCCCCGATCGGCTGGCCGGGTTCCGGCGGAGTGAGCGCGGAGTCCCAGTCGCCCGAGACCGGCGCGTTCGTGTAGCCGAGCAATCGGAAGACCTCCTTCGACGAGTTGGGGAGGTACGGAGCGAGCCAGGTGGCGGCGGCCTTGAGGAGCCAGAGCGCCTCGTAGAGCGTCAGGTCCCGATCGCTGTCGGCGGCCTGCCACGGCTTTCCCTCGTGGATGCGACGGTTCGCGTCGCGGACCTCCGTGAGCGCGCGATCGAGCGCCTCCTTGAGATGAACGGCCGCGAGCTCGGACGTGATCACCGAGTGCGCGTCCCGGATACGAGCGCCCACGCCGTCGGGAGCCTCGGCCGACCAGCCCGCGGGTGGTGAAGGGATCTTTCCCCCGCAGCGGTCGCGGACCAGCACGAGGACGCGCTGCACGAGATTGCCGTACTGGTTCGACAGGATGTCCTCGGTCAGCTGGTGGAACTCCGCCCAGCTGAAGTCCGTGTCGTGGTTCTGCGGGGCGAGGACCGCCGCGTAGAGCCGGATCACGTCCGCCGGGTATTCGGCGACGAGCGCGGGCAGGTAGAGCTTGAGGTCCGAGGGCCGGGACTTCGAGATCTTGCCGCCCCCCACGCGGAGCCACTGGTTCGCCGGGATGTCGTACGGAAGCTGGAGCCCGCCGACGCCGAGGAGGATCGATGGGTAGATCACCGTGTGCCAGAAGATATTGTCCTTCCCGAGGAAGTAGTAGGAGCGGACCTGCTCCTCGGGGGCCCAGTACTTCTTCCACGCTTCCGGGCGGCCGGCACGGATCGCCCATTCGCGGGACGCGGACAGGTACCCGATGACCGCTTCGAACCAGACGTAGAAGCGCTTCGCATCGTACCCCTCGAGCGGGATCGGGATCCCCCATTCCAGGTCGCGAGTGATGGGCGTCGGGTGGAGGCCCTCGTCGAGGAAATTGCGCGTGCTCCCCGAGACGCTCGCACGCCAGTGGCCCTTGTCCGCCAGGTAGGCGCGGAGCTTGGGCTCGAGCTTCTCGAGGAGGAGATAGAAATGCTCGGAGGGCCGGAAGATCGCCGGCGTCGAGCAGAGGCGGCACTTGGGGCCGATCAGCTGCTTCGGCTCGAGCACGCGTCCGCAGCTGTCGCACTCGTCGCCGCGCGCGGTCGGCGAGTGGCAGAACGGGCATTCGCCCTCGACGTAGCGGTCCGGTAGGAAGCGCTGGTGCTTGGGGCAGTACGGGTTCTCCTCGGTCCGACGCCCGATGTAGCCGTTCTCGAGGAGGGTGAGGAACGTCTCCTGGACCGTACGCTGGTGGACGAGCGTGTGGGTGTCGGTGAACCGGTCGTAGCTGATGCCGAGCGCTTCGAGCGCGCGTCGGTTCTGCTCGCCGTACTTGTCGGCGACCTCCGCCGGCGTGAGTCCCTCCTTCTCGGCCGTGACGAGGATCGGTGTCCCATGCACGTCCGAGCCCGAGACCATGAGGACCTCGTCGCCGCGGAGCCGGTGGAACCGCGCGAAGATGTCGGCGGGGAGGAAAGCGCCCGCGAACTGGCCGATCGTGGCCGCCGCGTTCGCGTACGGCCACGCGACGCCGATGAAATAGCGGACCAATGCGACCTCCCCGAGAACGAAGGCGAGCGTCGGACCTAAACGTTTGCCCGGCCGCCGGCACGACGCGGCCGCCGGCCCGGCCCCCGCTGGGTTTATCGCGCTCGGGGCCTCCCCGACGCTCGATGGACGGGTCCGGTCCCGCGATGGTGCGCCCCACCGTCCCCGAGGCGGACGCGCTCATCGGCGTGAAGCTCCCCGTCCTGGGTCATGGCTACGTCGTGCTCGTCGACTACATGGGCAACGACGCCGCGATCGTCCAGGCCGCGCGCGTCTCCTACGGGATGGGGACCAAGACCGTCCGCGACGATCGCGGACTCCTTCGCTACCTGATGCGCCACCGCCACACGACGCCCTTCGAGATGGTCGAGTTCAAGTTCCTCATCCGGCTCCCGATCTACGTCGCCCGGCAGGTCATCCGGCACCGCACCGCGTCGGTCAACGAGCACTCCGCCCGGTACTCCATCATCCCCGACGAGTACGACCTTCCCGCCGTCGGGGGGGTCTATCTGCAATCGAAGAAGAACCGGCAGGGGCGGGGCGATCCCGCACCACCGGACGTCGACGAGCGGTTCCGCGGGGAGCTCGACCGGCTGTGTCGCGAGGCCTACGGGATCTACGAGAAGGCGCTGGCCGACGGCGTCGCGCGCGAGACGGCCCGAATGGTCCTCCCCGTCGCCTACTATACCGAATGGTACTGGAAGATCAACCTCCACAACCTCCTCCACTTCCTCTCCCTCCGGCTCGACCCGCACGCGCAGGAGGAGACCCGGCTCTACGCGTGCGAGATGGCGAAGGTCGCCCGCGCCGTGTGCCCCATCGCCTACGAGGCGTTCGAGGAGTTCACGCTGGAATCCCTATCGTTGAGCCGGCGCGAGCAGAAGGCGGTCCGCGCCCTCCTCGGCGGGGCGACCCCCGAGGACGCATGCGCGAAGGCGGGTCTTCCGCTGGCGCGGGACGATGGACGTCCGATGGCCTCCGGCGAAGGCGTCGAGTTCCTGGAGAAGCTCACGCGCCTCCGGACGCCGGACTGACCCGGGGCTCCGGGGCCGTCAGAACCGCGGATCGTCCCCGGGTTCGAGCGTGAACCCGGCTTTCGGCAAGAAGGGGGAGACGGGGGAAGAGAACCGACCCGGCCAGACGGGTTGGAGCCCCTGTCGCGCCGCGTCCGACTCCTCCCCCTCTGCGAGCAGATCGGAAAGCCGACGGGCCGCCCCTCCCGCTCGCATCACGCCGAACCCGTTGAACCCCGAGATCACGAACAGGCCGGGTGCCCCGGGCACCGGACCGATGAGCGGGCGCCGGTCGGGCGTGGAGGTGCAGACGCCGGCCCACGCGGAGACGACCTCGCTATCGGCCCAGCCCGGGAACCGGTCGGAGAGGCTGATGGCGAGGTGCTCCAAGAACGCCGCGTCGCCGCCCGGAACGAAACGCTCGGGATCCGCCTCGACGTGCTCGGTGCCGTCGCCGCCGAGGATGCGTCCGTTCGTTTCGGGTCGGAGATATACGTCAGAGTCGAGGTCGTGGGCCGACGGGAACGTGGCATCGGCCGGGGTCGGGGGCCGAAGGAGCGCCGCCTGGGTCCGGTAGGGGACCAAGGGCTGCGGGTCGCCGAGCTGGGCGAAGATCGATTTCGACCACGCGCCGGCGGCGACCACGAGCTTCCGAGCGCGGATCGCGCCGTTCGGCAGTTCGAGTACGAAGCGGTCCCCGTCCCGCCTCAGCGAGCGAGCGGATTGGCCGAAGTCGAACGTCGCCCCGGCCTGTCGGGCGCCTTCGGCGTAGATCGTGGTGATGGAGCTCGGCGTGACGACCGCGTCGCGCCGGCAGATGACCGCTGCCTCGACGTCCTCGAACCGTCCCGTCGGGATCCATCGCTCAAGGTCCGATATCGTCGCGTCCTCCGCAGGGACGCCCCAGGCCTTCCAGCGGTCCATCGCCTCTGCCAGCGCGTCGGCGACCTCCCGACGCCTCGTCCAGCGGACGAACCCGTTCGTCCGGAACGCCTCCGGCTCCCAACGCTGGGCGAGATCGCTGTACTCCCGCTGGCTCTCCCGAGCGACCGTGACGTCCCACTCGTTCCAGAGCTGTTCCGTCACGATCCCGGCGGCGCGGCCGCTCGCCCCGGCGGCCGGGGTCCGCGGGTCGTGGACGACGATGGGGCCGGCGCCGCGGCGCGCGAGGTGATAGGCGAGCGCGCAGCCGGCGATCCCGGCGCCGAGGATCAGGATCTCGGGAGCGTCGTGCGCCATCCGGGCCCGCAAGGCGGACGCGGGTTAATACTGCGGTTTCGCACGCTGGTACGCCGCCTGGAGCGCCTGCGTGTCCACATGCGTGTAGATCTGGGTCGTGGCGACCGACGAGTGACCGAGCAGCTTCTGGATGTAACGGATGTCGCACCCGCGGCTCAGCAGGGCCGTCGCGAGCGTGTGGCGGAGCATGTGCGGCGTCACGCGACGCGGGATCCCGCCGTCCTTCGCGGCCCGTCGGACGATCCGCTCGACCGTGACGGTACCGACGGGGAACAGGCGGTGGCTTCCGATCCCCGCGAGCGCCCGCTCGGTGAGGTACCGGTCGATCGCCGCCCGGCTCTTCTCCTCGAGAACGACCTCGCGGTCCTTGTCGCCCTTCCCGCTGCGAACGTGCAGGATGTTCCGTTCGAGCTCGAGATCGTCGAGCGTGAGGTGGCACAGCTCCCCGACGCGAAGCCCGCCGAAGGCGAGCACGTGCACGATCGCGGAGTCGCGCGCCGATTCCTTGACCGACTCGAAGAGCCGGTGCGTCTCCTCTTCGGTCAGATAGTGGGGGAGGCGCTCCGGTCGCCGCGGCGCCTCGAGCCCCTCCGCGACGCTCAGATGGAACGAGCGGAAGAGGCACGTGAGCCCGCGGACCGTCGTGTAGACGGAGTTCTTGCTGTAGTGCCGCTGGAGGACCAGGTACTCGCGGAACCGCTCCAGGTCGTTCCGCGTGACCTCCTCGAGGGGTTTCCCGGCGTACCCGAGGAACATTTTCGCGATGTGCCCGTACTGTTTCACCGTGCACGGGCTCCGTTCCAGGGCCTTCAGCATCGTCTGGAAACGGTCCACCGTCTCCGTGAGGGAGAAGGCCGGAGCGTCGCCGGAAGGGAGCGTTTCGGGGCCCAACGGCCGGCGCCCCGGGGGTGATCGGTCCCGAGATGCGACGGCGGATGCCATCGCTGATGCTTGGCGGGGGGGACCCTAATTAATGGTTGAGATGGATAGGCACGTGTTTGCGCTTCACGCACGCATTTGTGCGCGTCGGCGCACTCGCGCGCGTCGTTCCGGAGCGATTTTCCGTTGGCCCCGCTCGCGCGACCTCGACCGGCGCTAAAATAGCCCGGCCGGGATGCGGGAGCGTGCAGTGCGACGGGTGCTCGGAGCCCGCGATCATCGATCAGCCGTACCGCGGCGCGCACCTCTGCGGCGTCCACCTCATGGATTCCGTCCGCGAGCGCGCCCGTCGCGAGATGCGCCAGCAGTTCCCCCGATTCCGCGGCGGAACGGTCGCGGTCGCGCTCTCCGGCGGAAAGGACTCGGCGACGGCGCTCTACCTGACGCACGCGTACTTCCGCGGACGCACGAACGTCCGCCTCGTGGCGCTCACGATCGACGAGGGGATCCCCGGTTACCGCCCGGCGACGATCGAGCGCGCCCGCGAGCTCACGCGATCGCTCGCGGTCGAGCACATCGTGGTCCGCGC
>JBGOSQ010000074.1:0-7856 GCA_041476045.1 Thermoplasmata archaeon
CCCGTGTCCGCCGAGCTCGAGGACGTCGGTCGCCAGATCCTCTCCACCATCCGCGCCACTCCCCCCCCGGGCACGGCTGGTATCTCCGACATGGACGCCAAGGTGGACGCCCGGCTCAAGAGCTGGGGCTACGACTAGGCGCTCCGACGAGAAGGATATCCCGAGTGCGTCCCCGTAGGGAGCCGCTCGCCGAGGGCCCGTGAGGAATCGGACGATTGTTTTGATCGCGATCGGTCTCGCGGCGCTCCTGCTCCTCGCGTCGTACCTCACCTACGCGACGCTGCTCCCCGCGAAGCCGGCGGGCAACGGACCCCCGCCTCTCGGCTCGACGGTCCAGTACTCGAGCTCGGTCGACGGCTTTCCGTTGAGCTACTCCGAATGGCGACCGGCCGGGTTCGATCCTAACCGGACGTACGCCCTCTCGGTCTACCTCCATCCGCTCTCGAACATCTCGACGGCTCCCACGCGAGGTGGGTACGGCAACGGACTGCTCGGCGAGCCCGGCGGCGATGCGGTCGTGGCGACCGCGCTCTCGGACCAGTTCCTCCTGATCGCCCCGAACACTCGGACAGGGTCCGGATACTACGTGGATTCGCCGTACTCCGGACCGCAGGGGCAGGATCTGCAGGACGCTATCACCCACGAGGAGTCGCTCCGCCACGTCGGACGCGTCTACCTTTTCGGCTTCAGCATGGGCGCCACCGGGACGCTCGCGTTCGCGCTCCACCATCCGACCGAGTTCGCCGGTATCGGGGTGGTCGCGCCCGCGTCGGATCTTTTCGAGGCCCTCGCGTACCATATCGCAACGGCCTCCTCGAGCACGCAGTCCTCCGACGAGGTCCGAGCTCTCCTCACGACGACCGGCGGCCTCCTCCCCAATCAGTCCGCGTCGGCCGCCTCCGAGATCACGTATCTCTCCGCATTGCGATTCAACACGAGCGCGCTCGCGGATCTCCCGATTTACCTCACGGGAGGATCGGCGGACGATCGCCTTCCCAACGACCCGGCCTTGTGGCCGTACCAGCAGATCAACGACACCGTCACAACGTCGACCTGCCTCACGCAGGCGGCGCTCGCCGAACCCGCGAACTGCACCGCGCCGCTCGCACAGCGGGCCGCGTCCCACCCGGGCCAGTACTCCTTCCGGTACGTCTTCGTGGTCGGCGGAGGGCATTCCCTGTCGATCCTGGACGCTCAGGACCTGTTCGGGTTCTGGCTCGGCGATCGTGCGACGGGGGTCTACGTGACCCACGTCGGACCCGCCCCGACCTGACGGGGCCCTGCGGAGCGCCCTACGGCGCCCCGTCGTTGCCGTTCGGCATCGCTCGCGCCTTCCAGGAGGGGTTCACGCGCGCCACGGCGGGGGTCGGGTACTCCGGGATGAGCCGCAGGATCTCGTGGAGATCCCCTTCCGTCCAGTAGTTGAGCTCGTTCGGTGCGCGCGGATCGACGTAGTCGCTGTCGAAGAACTTGACACCGAACTTCGTTAGCGCTCGGATCGCCACCGTGTCGGAACGGAATACCGCGCCGATCTCCCAGCGCATCCCGTACCCGACCGCGATCACCGAGAGGCCGCGCAGGAGCCGGGGCCCGATCCCGTACCCCCGGTACCCGTCGCCGACGACGAAGCCGAACCGGACCCGCGGCTCCATGCCCTTCCAGACGACGCCGCGCATCGTTCCGTACCCGACGACTTCCGGCTTTCCGTCGAGGCGCGCGACGACGAGCCCCACCAGGAGGCGCGGAAGGCGCCCCATCCAGCGGCCGTAGATCGACTGGGCGAGGAGGATGCCGAAGTACATGGTGCCCGCGAGGAACCGGTTGAACGGGAACGGGTGGAACCGGTAGCGCGCCGCGGGCGAGAGTCCCAGGTAGAACCGTACCAAGGCTGCCACGTCGCGGAGCCGTCCCGGCGTCACGACGACGCGGGGCGACGGAGCATCCGCGACGGGAGGAAGGTCCGCCGTCATACGGCCCTCGCCGTCGACTCGAGCCCGTCGAAGAGCGTCAGATACTCGTGCGCGGTGTCCGCCCAGGTCCTCGGCGCCGTCGGCTCGGATCGATGGCCAGCGTCGAGGATCTCAGCGAGCGCACGCGCGAGCGCGTCGGCGTCGTGCGGCGCGACGAGACGGCCGCGGACCCCATCGTTCGGTACCGTCTCCTCGGTGCCGGGAAGCGTCGTTCCGACGACCGGGATCCCGAAGGCCATTGCCTCCTGCAGCGTGATCGGCGTCGACTCGAGAAGGCTGACGGAGGGGCAGGCGACAACGTCGGCCGACGCGTAGAGTAGGCCCACCGCGTCGTCCGGGACGAATCCGAGGAAGCGCACCGAGTCCGAGAGGCCGAGGGCCGTCGCCTGTCGCGTGAGCTCCGCGAGCTGGGGACCCCGCCCGCCGATGAGCAGCTCGACCTTCCGGCCGTTACGGATCAGTCGCGCCGTCGCCTCGAGGAGATCGGGCAGGCCCTTGTAGGGGACGATCCGACCGATGAACAGGATGCGAGCGACGCCGGGGACGCGTGGGGGAACCGAACCCGCGCTCGTCGCGGTCGTCGTCCGAAGGCGCTCGATGTCCACCCCCTGGTAGACCACCCGGACCTTCGGGAGGAAACGGGAGAGGACCGGTGAGGCCTTCGCGTAGCCGAGGCTATTCGAGACCACCGCCGTCGCATCGGCGAGGGCGGGGAGCGCCGACATCGCCCGATACGCCCAGGTGACGAGCCGGGGGAAGACGCCGGACGGGTTCGACCCGAACTGCGCGTCCATGTGGTAGGTGAGGACGACGGGCACGCCGGCCGAACGCGCCCATCGTGTCACGCGGCGCTCGACCCTTGGGAACGGCATGTGGAGCTGAACCACGGACGCGCTTTCCACGGCGCGGCGCAGCTGGGCCCACGCGGCACCGCCACGTACGACGGGCCGGTCGAGCATCTCCGCGGCGTTAACGGACTCGAGGCTCGCCGAACCGATCGAGAGCGCCTCCTTCCCGGTGCCCGCGGTCGCCGTCGTCGTGACGACGTGGACGGGGCGGTGGGCCGAGTACTCGCGCACGAGCTGGTAGGCGTACTCCTCGGTGCCCCCGCGATAGGAGGGCGGCATCGGGACGATCACCGTGAGCGGTCCCCGCGTCGGAGCCGCGGGAGTAGCCACGGTCACGCCGGCCCCAGGCGCGAGAAGCTTCGGAAAGGGACGAAATCCATGGTAATGGCTTCCTACGTACGTTTCGCCTTAACTCCGGCGGGGAGGCGCGACGGCCCGCCCGGCCTACGGAAGACCCTCGTCGACGAGGACGGCCGAGGAGGATTCGATGCGGGAGAGCTCGGTCCGCCGCTCGGGGACGGGCGCCGGTTGCGAGGGATCGGCGGCGAGGGAGTTCTTGATGTCGGGAAACGATGCCGTCGGGTCCCCGATCGGACCCCGGGTCCTCCAGACCGCGATCGGTCCGAAGTGCCCGTTCGCGCCGAGGTAGGCCAGCTCCTTGGCGGAGGGGCTCGGGAAGGTGTTGGCGAAGATCGCCCGGACGCGGTCGACCGTTGAGGTGCCGTCCGGCGCGTACTCCAACCGGAGACCTGCGGGACCGATCTCGAAGCCGCCGGATCGCGCGAGCGTCGCCGCCTCCGTCGGGGAGAAGGAGCCCGGAGCAACGGCGATCAAGCGGTCGGACCGCGGCAGGTGGACGATGGCGTACGGGGACGCGGACTCGCCGGTGCCGGCGATGGAGGGCAGGTGGATCGTAACGGCGCGGGGGGTGCGCGAGGCGGGTACCTCGCCGGTGCGCGTGCTCGGGATGAACTCAACGCGGACGCTCTTGTCCGGTCGGGCCGCGCTGATCCGGCGCGCGACCTGTTGCGCCTCGGTGCGGCGCGAAGCGTCAGCGACCAGGAGGTAGTCCGTGTGCTGGTACATCATCGCGACCGTGAGCAGATCGCGGAACCGGTTGGGACTCGGCATCGCGAATCCCGTCGCCAGCGTTCGCCGCCCGTGGCGGATCGTCGTGAGCAGGATGCGGATGCCGTCGCGTACCGCGTGGAGCTTCGCGACGCCGAGCCGCTCCCGGTAGGGGATCGGGATCTGGCTCAGGGTGTAACCGGCGCGGCAGGCCTTCGTGAACAGCTCGGCCTCGATCTCGAAACCGTTCGTCTCGAGGCGGAGCGGCGTGATGGCCCGCACGTCGACGGCCCAGAAGCCGCTGCACAGGTCGAGGATCGGGAGGCCGGAGAGCTGGCTCGCGGTGAGGTTGAGGATCCGGTTGCCGAGCCGGTGCACGAACTCGCGGGCATCATCGTTCGCGGCCCGGACCGGTTCGCGGACCCCGATCGCGAGCTGGCTTCCCGCGACGAGCAGCTCCACGACGGCCGGAATGGCACCGCCCGGGTAGGTGTAGTCCGCGTCGAGGAAGACCGCGTAGCGAACGTCGTGTTCGGCCAGGAACGCAAGGGTCTCGCGGATCGCGGCCCCCTTGCCGCGGCTCTGCTGGTGCAGCACGGCGACACCCCGCTCGCGCGCGATCTCGCAGGTACGGTCCGTGGACCCTCCGTCGACCAGGAGCGGTCGGACGTTCCAGCCGGTGCGCCGAAGCGCGGAGAACGGAATATCGTCGAGCGTGCGGACGAGTCCCGCCTCTTCGTTCAGCGCCGGAAGTACGATGGCGACATCGATCCCGCGGAACTGGGATGCCTCGTCCGCGGAGATCGGGGCCGGATGCGATTCGATGTTCTGCTTCCGGTGTTCCATGCCTCTCGAGAAAACCGTCCCTTTCTGTCGAGGGGAAAGGGTCCGGTATATAGAAGGTCGCTCGGGCTGTCGCATTGAGTCACGTCGCGGCAGACGTCCGGAGAGTCTACCCGGGCTACCGGTCCCCGACGCGGCCACGGGGATAGGGGCGAGGTGGGTGGGCCGGAACAACCCACCCGACGCGAAGCTCCGTCGTCACTCTCTTATGGGTGGCGCTGGTGGGCCCGCCTCGCACATGGGTCCGAGAACGCTCCGCCGTACCGTCCGGACCCCTTCGCGGTGGGGAATTCCCTTCGTTCTGGCCCTTCTACTGCTACCACTAGTGCCCTCGGCCCTCGATCGGGGCGGTGCGACGGCGGCTGTTCCATGGCCGGCGACCCCCCCGGGCGCCCCATCCGACGTGACCGTTGCTGTGCCAGCCTCCGGTGCGACCGGACCCGCGACCCCGGGACCGCTGATCGTCGGGATCGCCTCCTTCAAGGCCAATCGGACCTCGGGGCCGGCCCCGCTCAGTATCGGCGCGATCGTGAACGCGACGGGGGCCGCGACGGTCTCCAACTTCACGTACAACTGGACCTTCGGCGACGGCAGCTTCCTCAACGTCACGCTGAACGCGACCGGAGGGCCGGTCGGATCGTCGCAGGTCTTCCACAACTACACCGGCATCGGTCAGTTCATTCTCTTCGTCAAGGTCTCCGATAACGTGGTACCCGATGGTTCGACCACGAGCCGGAAGATTGCCATCTCGACGACACCGACGCTGGCCGTCGGGGTCGCGATCAGCCCGCCGAACGTGACGGCCGGAAACCTCGTGGTGATCCAGGCGTTGCCGACCGGCGGCCTGCCCCCGTACCACCTTCTCTCGTTCAGCAGCGTCCCCTCCGGTTGCGCCCAGGCCGGCTTCTTCACGAACTGTACGCCGGCTTCGCAGGGCGTCTGGACGGTCAAGGCGACGGTCTCCGATGCGACGGGGACGGTACGATCGGGGAGCGCCCCGCTGCACGTCTACGCCGCGCTGACGCTCAACGCGGGTCAGACCACCTCGTACAGCTGCGTAGCGGGGACGGGTGTGCTTATCGGGAACTTCACCGCCATCACAACGGGAGGAACTCCGACCCCGACGGTGACCTGGTCGTTCGGTGACGGATCGCCGAACGTGACCGGCACCTCCGTGTCGCACCAGTTCGCTCTGGGGCCGGACTACGACATCCTCGCGCGCGCGAACGATACGGGGGGCGGCTTCGCCAGCGAATCCTTCGTGGTCGTCGGCAACTACCCCGCGTGCGGGACAACGGCACCGCCGACGTTCCACCCCTCGGTCCTTCTCCTCGAGATCGCGACGCTCGGACTGTTCGCCGTGGTCGTTGTACTTGCGTTCATCCTGTACCGATCGATCCGCGCGGAGCGGAGACCTCCCCGCTCCCTGTCCCCGGTCGTCGTTCCCGATCAGGTCTCCTCACCGCCCCGCGCGGACCGCGATCTGGACTTAGCCCGCCCACGGGGCTAGTGCAGCGGTACGGTACGCCCGGACGATCGCGCGGACGGGATCGGGCGGGCGGGAACGATTCGACGGTCAAGGATTAACTCTCCCGACCGCGCTATGCCTCGAGGAGCAACGGTGAGCACGATGGAGGCACCACCAGATCCCGTCCCCCCCGACGGAGCGGTGGAGCTCCCGACGGACTGGGATATCCGGGCCGCACGCTGGTCCGATTTTGGCGAGATCTATCGCTTGTACCGGACCCTACCGGAGGAAGAGCGCCTGCTCTACCATCCCTTCCCGACGGGCTGGCTTTCCCTCGGGATCCTGTTCGCGGCGCTGATCACGTTGCGCGGGCTCGTGCCACGATTCGCTCGCCTCTATCCCCGCGGTGCCGCGCTGCTCGTCATCGCGCGCCATAGCGGGGACGGCGCGCTCGCCGCCCTCGGGACCCTCAACTTCTCCCGGTCGGGGGCGCCGGAGCGCCTGGCGGCCCGAACGGGTCTCTACGTGCTCCCGATGTACCGACGCTTGGGCGCCGGACGTTCGACGAACGAATGGATGCTCGCCCGCGCCCGCGCGATGGGCGTCCGACGGGCCGAGGCGCTCCTCGTCGTCCGCAACGAGGGGAGCCGCGCCCTCTTCGGATCGATGGGATACCAGTTCCGGCACTCGTCGATCCGCGACCTGCGCCCGCCGTTCGAGGAGTTCCTCTTCGCCGAGCGGGACATCGAGTAGAGAGAAGCGGGCACCGGGTGCGACTTGGGAGAAGCCTTTTCCACCCCACCCGGGCCTCTGGGCGCAGAGTCGGGGCCGGTCCCGCACGCGGGGCCGGGCACGGGGTTCGCAGTGGCCGGAGGGAACGACGCCGTGTCGATCGAGATCCGGCGGGCACGCTGGCCGGATCTCGGGGAGATCCATCGCAGCTACCGGGCCCAGCCGCTCGGCTCGCGCGCGCTCTATCATCCGTTCCCCTTCGGATCGGCCCGTCTCGCGATCCTTCTCGGCGGACTCTGGTGCACCGGTCATGCCGGTCCTCGCTGGGTCCGGATCGCCCCCCGCTCGGCGGCCGTACTGTTGCTCGCGCGCGACCGGGCCGACGGCTCCCTCGCGGGGTACGGTACGGTGCGTTTCCGGCGGGACTCGCACGGCAGGATCGTCGCACGCACCGGGCTGTTCGTCGTACCGCAACGCCGCCGGACGGGGGTCGGCCGGGCTCTCAAGGAAGCCCTTCTCGCCCGGGCACGCGCCCTCGGGGCCGTTCGGGCCGAGGCGTTTCTCCTCGCGATGAATACGGCGAGCGCGGAGCTGAACCGGCAGCTCGGGTTCACGCTACGCCCCGCCGGCCGGGACGACCCCCGAGAGTCGCAGGGGCACCTCATCGCCGAGGGGGATATCGCCCGCGTCGACGCCCCGACGCGCGGCGGCGCGGCCCCGTCGCCGCTCGCGGAGCCTTCCGCGGCGCCGCGCGCGAGCGACTGAACGGATCGTCCGTTCGGTGGGTCGGCGCTACTCCGCGAACTCCGGCGCCGAGCCGGGGAGCATCGAGCCGTACGACTCGATCGCGAAGTACTGCTTGATGGAGGCCGCGATCGGCCAGAACGGGATGTAGGAGAGGAACTGCCACTTCCCGAACTTGACGAG
>JBGOSQ010000075.1:0-7739 GCA_041476045.1 Thermoplasmata archaeon
CCACTCGGTGTTGCGATGGGCGACGAACACCCCGTCGAGGGAGGATTCGTTGGTGTCGAGGGCGAGGAGAGACTGCGGGGCGTACGGGTCGGGTGCTACTCTCTCGAGGTAGAGCACCACTCGCTCCTCGTTGACGTGGAGCTGCTTGATTCGGGCTCCGGGGAGGGCGAGAACCTCTCGGTGATACGGCGCGATCTCGACGAACCAGGAGCACCACTCGCCGTTGCGGAGGGAGAGCCGAATCTTCCCCGAATCCGGGTCGAAGTGGTACGTCTTGGTGTTGGTTCGCAGGAACCGTCGACGGACGTAGGGAACGATGGGCGACCCGCCTCGTCGAACGCGGGTACGATGCGCCTTGACGAGACTAAGTGCGATGTCCGCCGCGACCACGGCGTGTTGTCCGGTGAGATGGTGGACAAAGGCGCGGTCGCGGGCGAAACGGGACATGGAGCCGCGGGAGGTCTTGGAGGTGAGAATCGCTTCGCGAAGGATCTCGTTAGTCAGGACGCGATAGTCGGCCATCAGCGAGAGGAGTGGGGGGGGTAGAGAGCCGTGAAGGGGAAGGACCAGGCCCCGAACGACCTTCACGTCGGAACAAGGAAGGGGGGGCGCATCGCGGTGCCCGGATCGCTGAACGATGAAAGCTGCCCAGAGGGAAGACGCGGTCGATTGAGTCCCAATGCAAGCACCTCAGCAAGATTCAAGTGACCGAGCGATTAGGCCGCTCGGGCAGAGCCCTGGTAGTCTAGTGGTCTAGGATCTAAGTCTGTCGAGCTTGGGACTCGGGTTCGAAGGCGATGGGCGGACCTCTGCCCATCCCGGAACTCCCGACCAGGGCGTTGCCCTCGACACGGCCCGCCCTCGACGCGGGTCGGCCAGGGGCGGGACCTCCCGCCCTTGGTGCCGGCTACGTGCCGGACGTGGTGAGGACATCGGCCTCGATCGGGGAGCCTAGCGATCGGTGCCCGAGCACGGCCGAGTAGACGGCCAGGAGCCGATCGACGTGGAGCTCCGGCGTGAAGCGAGCAAGCGAACGGCGGCGCCCTTCCGAAGCCCACGCCGCGGCGCGCTCTCGGTCCCGCAGGGTCTCCCGAAGCGCCGCGGCGAGGCGGGGCGGGTCCGAGACGGGAACCAGACGACCGGAAATTCCATCCTGGACGACGTCGGGGAGTCCCCCGAAGTCGGTCGCGACCACCGGGCGACCGCGCGTCAGCGCCTCGAGCGCCACGAGACCGAAGTTCTCCCACGCGTTCGAGGGTACGGCGAGGACGTCGATCGAGCGGAACCACGCCTCCTTCTCCTCGCCGCGGACGTCGCCGGCCCACGCGACGCGGTCGACGAGGCCGAGAGAACGGCTCTCTTCCTCGAGAGCGGCCCGGTAGCCGCCCGCACCGGCGATCGTGAGGCGGACCCGAGGATCGTCGCGCGCGAGGATCACGAGCGCGTGCAGGAGGTCCTGCACTCCCTTGTACGGCTCGAGGCGGCCCAGGTACCCGATCGTCGGGACGGAGCCCGCGTCGCGCGCCGGGTAGGGAGCGTTCCGGATCGCATCCGGTATGCGGGCGAACGGAGGCAGGTGGACCGCCGGCCGATACCCGTTCCGATGGAGGTACGTGGTGAGGAGCTGGCTCGGACACACGAACGCCGCGATGCGGGGAGCGAGCTCGCGGTCGAACACCCGGGTCTGCCAGAGATTGTACGGACCGCCCCACCCGACGCGACAGCCGGTGAAGAGGCACCGGGGCCGGACCCCTCCGTCGCACACGACGCCCCCCGGCTGGATCAGCGTCGAGATCGGACAGACCAGCTCCGCATCGTGGGCGGTGAAGACGACGGGGATGTCGAGGTCGGCGAGCGTTCGGGCGATCGGCGTGAACATCGTGTCGAAGCGGTGCAGGTGGACGAGATCCGGCTCGAACGACGCACACGCGCGCCGGAACGCCTCGTCGAAGGTTGCGTCCCCGCCGAGGTCGGCGATCAACCGGCGCCGCGCGCTCGGGGCGGTAAGGACGAACTCCTCGTCCTTGGCCGGGCTCGGAGACGGCCGGGTCACCAGGTTCAGCAGAAGCTGGGGATGGCCGAGCTGCGCGAGGGCGTCGGCGACGCTGCGGACATAGACCTGCCCGCCGCCGATATCGCCTTCCCAGCTGTCGACCCTCAGCACCCGCATTCGGGAGTGACCTGTGCGGGGTCGAAGGGCGAGCCGGGCTGATAAGACCCCGCCCGGACCGGTGGTCCCCACCCCAACCGTTAATCACCGCAGGACGGTGGTAGGACCGATGGAGCCGGAGCCGAAGCCCGCGCCCCACTCCGGAAGCCCGTACCTCTCGCACGCCGTCGCCGATGCTTTCCGGGACGCGACGGAGAAACGCCTCCTCGAAGGGATCCGGTCGGGGCCGGTCCCGCGCCATCTCGCGATCATCATGGACGGGAACCGCCGGTTCGCCTCCGACCACGGGCTCCTCATCCAGGAGGGGCACGAGAAGGGGAAGGACAAGTTGGAGGACCTCCTCAACTGGTGCCTCGAGGTCCACGTGAAGATCCTCACGGTCTACGCGCTCTCGACCGAGAACCTCCGGCGCCCGGAGCCGGAGCTCCGGGAGCTGATGGCCCTCTTCGCACGGAGCTTCCGCGAGATCGCCACCGACGAGCGCGTCCACAAGCATCGGATCCGGGTCCGCGCGATCGGGAATCGCGAGATGCTTCCCCAGGAGGTGCGCGATGCGATCGGCGTGGCGGAGGCGGCGACGCAGGACTATGACGCGTACTTCTACAACGTGGCGATCGCCTACGGCGGCCGCGAGGAGATCGTCGAGGCGATCCGGAAGCTCGCCTACGAGGTCCAGGCGGGACGACTCCGGCCGGAGCAGATCGACTCGGAGGCCGTCTCGAGCCGCCTCTACACGGCCAGCCTCCCGGATCCGGACCTCGTGTTCCGGACGAGCGGCGAGGAGCGGATCTCGAACTTCCTCCTCTGGCAGTCGGCGTACGCCGAGCTCTACTTCGCAGACGTGATGTGGCCCGGTCTCACCAAGGTCGACTTCCTCAAGGCGATCCGCGCGTTCCAAACGCGACAGCGCCGGTACGGGACGTAGGTCCCGCCCGGTCGGGGTCTCCGACCACGGAGTTCGCACGGCGGGGGACGATCAGGGTTCCGTGGGCGGCGTAAACGGCTCACCGTCTTCCGGCTCGGGCGGCATCGGCGGGTCCGCTCGCCGACGTCGCAGCCGTAACAGCACGAACGCGATGGCGGCGATCGCGACGACGGCTCCGAGCAGGAGGTACGGCGCAGGGCCGGAGAACAGGTCCGATCCGGCGGGGCCCGGTCCCTCGACCGGCGAGGCCGGGTCGATCGTCACGACAACGGTTCGATTGAATGTTCCGCCGACCGAGTCGTTGATCCAGACCCTGGGCGAGTAGCTTCCCTCCGCCGTGAAGACGTGGTCCACGGTGGCGCCGCTCCCCACCGTTCCGTCGCCGAACACCCACTCGAAGGAGAAGGGCGAGGCGCCCCCCGTCGAGGTCGCGAGGAGGTGCACTCGGTCGCCGACCTGGGCCGAGTTGGGCGACGCCGACCCGCTGCCGCCGAGCGCTGGCGTGACCGTGATCGTGAGCGAGGTCCGGACGTGATCGCCCGCGGAGTCGGTGACGTCCAGCGTGACCACGACGTGCCCTACCGTAAAGCAGGGGTGAGCGGGCGACGTCACGTTGGTGGTCCGACCTCCGTCGTCGAACGACCACGCGTACGTCCACGGGGCCGCGCCCCCCGTCACCGATGCCGAGAGGGTGACCGTTGCGCCGGCGTCCACCGCGGTCCGGCTCGCCGTGATCGCCGCCCCCAGGGGGAGGAGGACGCGGATCGTCACCGTCGTCGTGAAGATGACACCCTGCGCGTCGACGACGAAGAGCGTGACGGGGAAGTCCCCGGCCGAGGTCCACGTGTGCGAGACCGAGAGCCCGGTGTCGCTCCCGCCGTCCCCGAACGTCCACCGGTAGGAGTAGGGAGCGCTCCCGCCCTCGGCGGGGGTGGCCTGGAGCGACAGCGCAGCATCCACGGTGACCGCCGGGCCGCCGAGGATCTCGCTGAACGGACCCGTCGCCGAGTGGGAGGCCCAGGTGGTGCGGAAGACGCCGAACCGATCGCGCAGCGTGAGCGTGACGTTGTAGGTCCCCGGGTCGGAAAACCGAAGCGTGGCGTTCACGCCGGTGGAGAAGGTACCCGCGTACGTCCAGGTCGCGGCATACGACCCCGCGTACCTCGCGTACGACCCGCTCCCGCCGGAGGGGTGCGCCGATACCGCGACATCGCTGCGCGCCGGTGCGCTCGCTGGCACCGCCGGGACGCTCGAAAGGGGCGGCTCGAAGAAGTACGTCCCGTTGCTGAGGTAGGTCGAGCTATTGGAGGGGGCGGGGCTCGCCGCGAGTCCGCCGAACAGCATCGTGCCGATCGACGCGTTGCTTTCCGACGGGGCCAAAGCACCCTGGAGCGACGGGACCGAACTTCCGGAAGGGGTAAGATTTCGCCAGAGACAGCTTCCCGAGCCGCACGATAGCCCCCAGGTGTCGCCGAAGAAGCGGGAGCCGGCGCCGCCCCCAAACAGCACGAGGACGCTGTCGAGCTCGTCCCAGGTGAGCACGGAGTGCGACCGGCCGGGCGGTCCGGCTCCCGGGGCGGCGAACGATACGGTCTGGTCGGTCCACTCGAAGTTGTAGTAGGTCCAGGTCTGCCCATCGGTGCACCCCGCCACCGTGCATCCCCCGAAGAGGATCAGTCCCGGGAACGCGGGGTCGTAGGAGAGCCCGGCGCCCCAGGTGGCGGGCGGAGAGTGGGGCGTCGGGATCTCGATCCACCCCGAACCGGCAAAGCCGTAGGTGCGGTTGGACGGCATGAGGCAGCCCGCGTCGGTGCATCCACCGAAGAGCACGGAGTAGGCGGCGGCCCCGTCGGCGGCGTACGCCAACGCGGCGCTCGTCAACCCGGGCGTCGCGGGGCTCAGGCTCGCCGTGATGTTCGTCCAACCGGAGGAGGCGGTGTAGTACCAGGTGGAGTTCCCCGGGCACGCCGACGCGCTGCACCCTCCATAGAGGAGAACGACCTGGTACGTGGCGTCGAAGTCCATCGCCGGCCACGCCGCGGCGGGGGGTGCCCGGGCCAGCTGGGCGGTCGCGTTGTACCAGAGGCCCCCCGAGAACAGCCATGTCTCATCGAGCAGGGTGCTGCGCGTCGTGCCGCCGAAGTAGACCACCGCGCGGTCGTACGCGTCGTACGCCATCGCTCCGCCGTAGGCTCCCCTCGGAACCCCATTGATCCCGTTCTGGAAGCTGGCGTTCTGCCACATCTCCGAAGCGACCGACGGTCGCGGCGACCCGGTCGCGATCTGGCAGAGCGCTCCGGTAGGAAGGCTCGCGGCGCAGTGGAGCGACGCGCCCAGCGCCGGTCCTGCCCCCGCCGCCAACTCGCGCGACGCGAGATCCAGCTCGGACCCGGCATCGGCCGGAGGCGCCACGGGAGCCAGGCCGTGCGGCCTGACCGCCATCCAGGTGGGCTCGGTGATCGGGTGGAGCGGTGCGCCGACGGGGAGAATCTCGATAGGGTGAACTGCTCGGCCCCTGTCGGGGTCGCTCGAAGTCGTCGGCGGAATCGCCCCGCCCATGATCGGGGCCGGAGGGGTCGGCCACGACGGCGCGGCGGGAGCGGGCAATGCGGTGACCGCGAGAAGAGAGATGCACAGGATCGCCGGGAGAGTGGGCGCGATCGCGAGCCGCGGGCCGGCCCCACGAGGTGACGTGGCCATTCCGCCCGGCATCCGATCCGCACGGCCCCACCCGTTCACGAGTAGTCGATGACGGTGGAGCCGGAGGAGCTCATGTTGCCGACGAGGGGGTTCGGCCACTCCCACGTGCGGCACGCATCGCAGGCGAAGTTCATCGGCCCGCCCTGCTGCAGCGGCATCGGGTAGGTCGCGGTGTCCCACGTCGTCCCGAACACGATGGGACTGCGTGCCTGCTGGGTGAAGTCGAAGAAGTCGAGCGGGAGCGGCGCGAAGCAATCCATCGGGCGCAGGCACCCGAGACCGAACTGCCACTCCACGTACCGCAGGAGCGACATGAAGTTCGTCTGGACGTGGCTGATGTAGTTCTCCTTCGCGTACGGGCTGATCACCAGGATCGGGGCGCGGAAGGAGAGGACGTCCCCGAGAATCGTCGGGGGCGGGACGTGATCGTACCAGCCGCCGTAGTCGTCCCATGTGATGAAGATGGCCGTACTGTTCCAGTACGGCGAGAGCTCGACGGCGTTGACGAGCTGGGCGATCCACGCCTCTCCGGAGGAGGTGTTCGCGCCGGGATGGTCGGAGAACCAGAAGTCGGGGATGATCCAGGAGACGTTCGGGAGCCCACCGTGTCGGACATCGTAAAGGAAGTCGGAACGGTCGACGAAGTGGCTCGCGTACGCCGGGCCGTACGAGACCGCCCGGGCAGCCATCGGGTTCCAGAGGTCGTACGCCGTCCCCCAGATCCCGGACCCTTGGATCGCCGTGCCGTACGGCTCGAGCACCGTGTCGTAGTACTTCCAGGATACCGAGGAGTGGTTGAGGAGGTCCTCCACCGACGAGGTGTTGTTGGCCTGCGCGAGGTAGTTCGGCTCGAACCCGTAGAAGCCGACAGCGCGGTCGTACGCGATCCGGGGCTCGGTGCCGGCGATGAGGTACCAGTGGTTCGGGAGCGACCAGGAGAGGTTCGCGCCCCAGAAGTTGTCCCCCGATGCATACTGCTCCGCCATGTCCCAGTAGATCGGGATCGTCGTCGCGTTGTAGTGGCCGAAGGAGTTCGTCGTCCCCTCCGCCTCGTAGAACCGGTCCATCGCACCGTTGTCGCGCGCGAGAGGCCCGCTGTACCAGTCATGCGCCATGTCGCCGATCGTGAGCTCGGCGGGGGTGAAATCGAACGGGGCAACGCAGCCGTACCATGGTGCGGACGGGTAGTACGGTATACACGTGCCGTCGGGGATCCCGTTACCGGTCACGGAGCAGTACGGCCCGAGGACCTGGCAGTACGTTCCGAAGTAGCTGTCGTAGGCGTGATTCTCGAGCATGATCGTGATGACGTGCTCGATGTGATTGTTCGGAAGGTGCCCCGGAAGACCGTCGCCAGGTCGAGGGACTCCCACCGAGACGTGGCTGTTCGGAGCGACGTGGTGCGGGAGGGCGGGGGGGCTCGCGAAGCCGGTCGTCAGGAGGAGGATCGCGGCAGTTGTCCACACGACGCTGAGGCTCACAGAGGACCTGCACCCGGTCGGCGGGCCGTCGCCGCCCCCCGAAGCTACGGCGTTACGAATCCGGCTTCCTATAAGAGGCCGAGCGCCCCCATCTCACCGGAGAGCTGGGACGGCGCGCTTCCCGTCGGCCTATTGGAGCCGGGGGCGCCCGTGGACTGGCCCGTGGCCGATCCCGACCCGCGTACCGGAGCGAAAGCTCGAGGGGCGCCGCCCGACCTCGATCGATCCCGCCAGGGGAGCGCGAAGACCGGTTCTGCTTCGAATTCGGCCGGCCGGGACCCGTCCGAAGGGGCGCTTCAATTCGGCCGGTCCCGGGGTAGATTGGATTTCGCGCGTGGCGAGCGTCAGCTATGCCATCGGGTCCTTGGCAGAGTAGAACGTGGCCAATCCCTTCCCCGTCTCGAAGAAGCCGCGCGCGATGAACCCCCTTTTCCACATGTCGTCCAAGTGGGTTTGGAACCCA
>JBGOSQ010000076.1:0-7624 GCA_041476045.1 Thermoplasmata archaeon
GCCGTTCGCCTTCGTCGCGCGCTCGGAGCGCGAGCTGGTCGCCCACGTGCTGCTGTGGTCCAAGACGAGCGGGCTAGGCAAGACGTCCGCAGCCGAAGCACTCTCCGAGGACCTCTTCGGTATCCGCTCCACGACGGGAGGCGCGTTGAATTCTGAGTTTCGTTTTCCAGCTCACCTCGATTCGGTCTGCGGGCCGCTGGCCGTCAACGAGGCGCAGGGCCTCGATTGGAAGCGGATCGCACCGACGTTCAAAGCCAGCGCGGAATCCGCGGTCGCGGACCGACGCGGGCGCGCAGATCTTTCGATGGATGAATTTCTTTCGAGAATCGACCTCCTGATGACATCGAACGCCGCGCCGCCGATGACGCCGACCGAGCTGGTTCGACTCATCCTAATCCACATGGACGAGGGCGCGAAACACGAGCGGGAACAGGCGCGCGTCGCCTTCGAGACTGCGGTCGCCGGAGTGCGGGGCCGCGCGATAGGGCCGGAACTCGCGCGGGGAATCGCTCGCGCGTACCCCACCGTGGGGCTGTTCATGGGACGGCGGGCCGCGATTGCTGAGGAAATCCGGACCGCCGCGAACGACCTCGACTTCTCGTTCAACGACGGACGCCGCCCCGGCGCTTGGGCGCACGTCTACATCGGGCTGGAGGCGTTCGACCACGCTTGCCGTTCTCTCGGTGTAGAGTGGATGCTTCCGAGCCTCCCCGCCTTCCTCCGGGACGTCGTCATTCCAATCGAGCGGGGCGCGGCCGAGACCGAGGTCACCGCCCTCGGGGCGTTCCGCACGTTCACGGCCAACTTCAGGGTGGAATTCACCACCCGACAGTTCCAGACGACGGAGAGGGGAGCGGTCGTGGAGGCCCGCGATGCCGTAAAGGGCGAGGGCTCGATCATCTTCAGCGACGCCCTCGACCTCAACGAGGGGCGCGAGGGCACCGTTCCCAGAAAGATCCCGGGCGACTGGGTAACCGGGCCGTTCTTGGATCGCTACAACGAGCAGTGCGATCGACGGTCACGACCCGAACTCCGGTTCGCCTCTCTGAAGGAACTCAGCGAGCAGGCCGCAATCGAGGCGGGCCTGTCACGCGAGGCGTTCCTCGCGTTTGACTTGAAGCGCGGGACCTGGCGGGATCGGAAGGTCTACTTCCCGCTTGGAGGACGTCCGCGCGCCGCGTTCGTCCCTACGGTCGAAGGGCCCATCGAGGGTACGATCGACACACTAGGTACCAGCGAGCCGCCCGGAAGGCAGGTAATTGGGGGCCACGACGGAAAAGACACGCAAACCAAGCCAGTTCACGCCGAAGACCACGCAGCCCCCAGAACCGGAAAGGTGGGGGCTATTGGGGGCTAAAGGGGGCTAATGGGGGCTTTTGGGGGCTTTTGGGGGCCACGTGGGGGCCGTAGATTCTCTGACGTGAAATCGTCGTTTGGCCCCCCGGCCCCCACTTTCCGAGCGTTCCCCACCATTGGGGGGACCCCGGCTCCGAGCGGGCCGCCCCGGGCGGCCCTGCAGAGCCACGTTCTCCCGTTCGGACGGCTGTTGGGGCGTCCCATGCCTCCCGGGCTCGCAGGCGTGGCCCGGTCGAAGCCCACCGTCACGCTCCCGACCGCCACTCGCCGGCTGGAGTAGCGCATGACCGCTTGCGATCCTGAGCCCCCGGCCCCACCCCGTCCCGGCTGGACCACCCTGTCCGTCGGCGTCGTGCTCCGGGTCCGAGCCGACGATCTGGCCCCTATTCTCCGCACGCTCGAGGAATGCGTCGCGCGACGGCTTCTCTCGAGTCGTCCACGTCTCAAGGTCGCGGGGGCACCTCTGGATCTCCACGACGCCGCCACCCTCGCTGAGCATCACGAGCCATGAGCGATGACCTGGGACCCCCGGATACCCCGAGGCCAACGCCGAGCAAACCGACGCCGAAACTCCCCGACCACTGGCGCGACGACTCCGCGCCGACCCTTCGGGAGTTCCTCGAGAACAGGGAGAAGGGGGCCTGCGTCATCGCTGGGTTCCGGTCGCACCAGTACCCGTCGGCCCACCTCCTGACGCTCGACGACGTCCTGCTCACATCGGGCACGCTCGCTCACCTCGCCGAGCAGGAGCCGAAACCGATCTGTGAGGCTGTCGAGTTGTTCGCGGACCGAGTCCAGCTTCGCCTCGAGGATCTCGTGCGCGAGATCGACACGCTCCGAACGGAGCTGCTCGCGCTCGGAGTCGTCAGCCTGTTCGAGGTGGACGTACTGGCCGAGACGGTTGCCGAGGTCGAGACCGGGATCCGCGGGGACGAGCTGTTGAGACTGGGACGGTCTCGATAGGGGGAGCCGATGCCGACACGACGGAAACGCCCGGGCACATTTTTCAACGGGAAGTCGTCCGCGGGCGCCCTGCGGGTGACGGCCGAGGACATTGCCGCCATCTCTCGGAGCGAGAAGTTGCTCTTCGTGGCGTACCGGAGTCGGCTCAGCCCAGACGGACCGGCCGCTCTACGGATCGTCCGTGACGAACTGTCGGCTAACTCGGGGGACCGACAACTGGATCGGCTCGCCCGGGCTCGGCAGTTCTCGATTGCCCCGACCGAGTTCGCCCGGTTGATGCTTGAGCAATCGGTGGACTTCGTCCGCGACGCGGGCGGGTTCTACCATAGAGCCTCGCCGCTGGGACATCGCGAACGGGTGGCTCAGCACCGGTCGCGAGCGTTCCTAGAGAGGTAACTTGGCCATGCCACCCCGCCCCAGAATGGTGACCTACTGGGGGGATACCGTTCTCGGCGAGGCACATGTGGCGATATCGCTACGCGCTATCCTATGCGCGAGTATCCATTTTTCGGGTCCTGTCCCCCTTTCCGTTCGAGCCACGAGTCGCTTCCTCGCGACTGCCGGACTAGTCCTGACCATAGGTGGGGTCGCAGCTCTGGTCCTCAACCTCGCGTCGGTGGGCGGGCTCGGCCTCATCGTCGCTGGACTGACGGCCGTCGGGCTCGCGAATCGGCTCGAGTTTGGCGGGGGGCGCTGATGTCCAAGCGTCGCGTTCACCCGATCCTCGAGGACGGCGCCGGCGAGCAGAGGGAGACAGGACGGGGCCATCCGGTGTCCGGCTGCGTCGCCGCCCGTCGGGAGCGGGCCAAGAGTCGGATCCGCAAGAACGTCTCCGAGCTTCGACGCTGGTGGAGGGGTGGGGGATGAGCGGCGCCGACGCGCTCGACTCCTCGGCGCAGGACTCGATCTTCTCGATCTGTGCGGATTGCCGGCGGTCCCTCTGGACCTCGTGGTCCTACTTCCGGGTGATGGGATCGGACAAGGCCGAGGATCTCTGTCTCTCGTGCGGCCGGCTCAGGATCGAGCGGCTCACTGGGATCGTTCTCGTCAAGGGACCTCCACGGCCGAGGGATCGATGACCGAGTGTCCCTTCTGCGTGGAGTTGCTCTCGAACCCCCGGTCGCACCTCCCGACTCCGGAACTCATCGGCCCCGGGGACCGGGCCGTCTACTGGTGTATCGAGACGAAGCGACACGCCGTCGTCCCGATCCCGTGGACCGTCGAGGTGCGGGAGATCCTCGCGGCCCTCAGGGAAACGCTCCTGTTCGTGGTGTGGCGATGACGGGGAAACCAGACCGGTTGGGATGGACGCCGGCGCAAGTCGAGCGGATCCGAGAGGAACGTCTGGCCGTCTCGACCATCGGAGGCCGGTCGTGAGCGAGACCGCCCCCCCATCGAGGGCGTTCGGGTACGCGCGCATCTCCCGACCCGACGAGCAGGGCATCCTTCGGAACCAGGTAACGAGCATCGAGCGGTACGCCGAGACGCGGGGGATCCGACTCGCCGCCCCCGTGTACCAAGAGACGGCGCCCGGCACCGACCGACGGCTGCTCCGACCCCAACGCGAACGGAAGGGACAGGCCGTCTCCCCGCTCGTCCTGATGCTCTCCGCCGTCGAGTCCACCCCACGCCCGGTCGACCTCGTCATTTTCACCGGGCTCTCACGGATGACCCGCGGCGGGGTAGAGTCGGCGCTCTACATCCTCAACCGACTGAAGCGCGCCGGGGTCGGGTTCCACTTCGTCGATGTCCCCGTCCTGAACTACGATGCCACGACTCCACCGCTCGCACAGGAAATCATCCTCGCCGTCCTTGCCGCGGTGGACAAAGACTTCCGACGGAACATCTCGGTCAAAACCAAAGCCGCCTACGAGGTGCGGAAGCAGCTCGCCGACGTCAACGGCAGCGCCGTCCGGTGGGGGCGCCACAAGAACTCCTGCGGGTGCGATCGTTGCCAGAGACGACGGGCGAAGGCGGCCGAGAAAAGGGGTATCCCCGTACCGCCCTCGGAAACTCAGTGCGCGGAAATCGGGGCGATTTCGTGACCCGACCCCCCCCGCGAGGCAGCGTGAGCGGCGATAGTGTCGTCTCCGGGGGGCTCACCCTCGCGGGCCTCGCCGAGTTCGGGGCCCTGGCGATCCTCCTGTTCGAGGGCAAGGCATCCACGGTCGTCGACCTCCTCGGTGTCACGATGCTCGCGGTCGGCCTGTTCCTGCTCGCGGCTAGAAGCGGGTGGGGGCTCGTCGTACTCTTCATCGGGATCGCTGTGTTCACAGCCGGCTACTGTGACCTCGGACCGGTCGGGACGTGCGGCTGGGGATAGGCCCGAGAATCCGACTCGTCACGCTGCGGGCAAGGCCGCGTTGCCAGATCCTCGGGCCGTCGCGAACCTAGAGCGCCGACGGCTCGACCACGACGCGGTCGCCGACGGTTATCACCGCGCGCCACGCTCCGCTTTCGAGCAGCGCGCCCAATTCGCCCGGGCTCACGAGGCGCTGACGGCCGGATGCCGACTGGGCGACTGACGTCCCGTTCCCGACGTTCGTCGCGGCCGCCGGTGCGGGACCGGCGGAGAGCGCGTCGCGGATCGCCCGCACGAGGTCGTCGCCCGTCAGGTTTCCGCTGGCCTTCTTCCCGGTGGCCTGCTCGACCGCGTGGAGCAGGGCCCGCAGAACGTCTCCTTTGGTGTCGGCCTTGGACGATTCCCCGTCGAACGCGACGTAGCTCTCGACCCGGGAGTAGGCGTCGCGCATCTGGGCGAGGATCGTCTCGTCGAGCCTCGAGCCCCGCTTCGAGTACCGATCCGTCATGTCACCCTTGTGGCCGAACCAGAACTGCCACGCCCCGTGACCGACCACCCCGTCCCCTTCGGCGGTGGTCATCCTGACGGCGAACGTCGTCCGGAGCGCATAGCACCGAGGCTCGGCGCTCTTCGGGTCGTCGCGGTCCCGATGTAGGCCGGCCGCGCGGAACGCCCGCTGGACGGCGCGCCCGACCTCGACGGCCTGAAGGAATCGCCGGCTAGACCGGTCCGAGGGAGCGAGGATCGGTGAGTCCTTCCCGATCTTCTCCCCGGAGGCGAGTCGGCTCGTCAGGGAATCGGCAACGCTCGAAGCCGCCCCGGTCCCGAGGAACGTCACGTACTGGTGGTCCGCCTTCGACAGCTCCGACCGAACGACGACCACCGCCGGGATGCGCGAGAACGCTGCCTTGCCGTCCTTTATGACGAGGTCGGGGAGATCGCGAACGCGGAGGCCGTCCGACCCCTCCCCAAGTACGCGGGGCCTCAGACCTGCTTGGCTCATCAAAGCGATAGCGACGCGTTCTCTCGGGGTGGCGACAGCGAGGGCGCGTCGGATCTCCTCGCGCGAGAGAGCGTCCTCCTCGTGGGCGCGGTCGGCGCCTCGGACCTTGATGCCGCTCGGAACCGGTGCCCCTGCGAACTTGAGGAAGGAGCGCAGGACGGTCAGCTCGTGGGCGATGTAGGGGGGCGTCGACCCGCGCTTCGTCTCGGACTCCCGGAACCCGATGAAGAGGTCTTGGAGTTCGTCGTGCGAGAGCTTCGAGAGTTCGGCCGGGGTCCGTCCGAGCAGGTCGCACGCCGCGCGGAGCCGCTTGATGAAAACGTCGGCGGTGGAGGTCGCCCCCTCTCGGAGGTTCGACTCCCACTTGCGTACGATCGGGTCGCGTCTAAGTTCGTCCAGCTCGGATCGGAGGTTGGCCGGCATAGTTGCTCGATGCCGGCACAGGCACCCCATCTATTAAATCTGTTGATGGGGAAGAACGGGGTTGCGACCCGAATATTTGGGGAGATTTAACTCCGGTGACCACCAGCATCACGCGGATCGTGCTCTGCATCGTCGGGTCGACCGCCGCGCCCCAGATGATCCGTGCGGTCGGTGAGATCGCCTTCTGGACGACCTCGGCGGCCTTCTGCGCCTCGCTCACCGTCATGTCCGGGCCGCCGGTGACGTTGATGAGCGCGCCGGTGGCGCCGGCGATGTCGACGCGCAGGAGCGGGGAGTTGATCGCTTCCAGGACGGCATCCTCGGCTCGGTTCTCGCTCTCCGACTCTCCGATCCCGATGAGGGCGACGCCGCCGCCCTTCATGATCGTCCGGAGGTCGTTGAAGTCCAAGTTGACGAGACCGGGGCGCGTGATGATCTCCGTGATCCCGCGGATGGCGCGCGCGAGCACCGAGTCCGCGACCTTGAACGCGGTCTGGATCGGGAGGCGCGGGACGAGCTCGAGGAGCCGGTCGTTGGGGATCGTGATGACAGTATCGATCGTGGAGCGGAGGCGTTCCAGTCCCCACATGGCGTTCTCCGTTCGGACGAGGCCCTCCGAGGAGAATGGCAGCGTGCAGACGGCGATCGTGAGCGGGTTGCCGCCGTTCGCGTCCTTGGCGAGCTGCGCGATGACGGGGGCCGATCCGGTCCCCGTGCCGCCGCCGAGCCCCAAGGTGATGAAGACCATGTCCGAGTCAGCGAGCGCCTTCTTGAGCTCGTCCTCGGCTTCGCGTGCCGCCTGTTCGCCCACCTGGGGGAGCGCGCCGGCGCCGAGCCCTCGGGTAAGTCGACGGCCGAGGAGGATCTTCTTCGGGGCGTGGATCGCGAGCAGGTGCTGCGCGTCGGTGTTGCACGCGAGCATGTCGGCGCCGCTGAGCCCCTCTTCGGCGAGCCGGTTGATCGTGTTGCAGCCACCGCCGCCGCAGCCCACGACCTTGATGTTGGTCTTTAGCGAGGCCAGTACGGCTTCGAGCTCCGCGTCGTCGTTCGTCGGCGGCGGAAGCGTCGCTCCGCGTTTGGATTCGCTGGGAAGGTGCGCGAGAATCTCCTGGGCGAGGGGTCGCATTGGCTCTGGTCCTCGGGCGGGGGAGCCTCACCCACATTATAAAGCGTGTTCCGCTCGGACAGGTCGAGACCGTGGAATACGCCGAGTGGGCGCCGTACTACGCCCGCATCCAAGCCGAGTTCGGGTTCTCCATGGAGCGCGAGCGCGCGTCGGCCGATCGGCTGCAGGCCCTCCTTCCCCCTCCCGCCCGACGCTCCCCCCTCCCCCGAATCGCTCCTCGGCTCACCGGCCGGGACGTCGTCGTCGTGGGGCTCGCGCCTGGGGCAGGGGCCCCGCCCTTCTGGCGCCTCCCGCCGTCCCGGCCGCTCCCGGCGATCGTCGCCGCGGACGGAGCGGCCGGGCGCTGCCTCGACGGGGGCCTCGTTCCGGACGTCATCACGACGGACCTGGACGGCCCCGTGGCGTCCGAGATACTCGCCTGCGCCCGCGGCGCGATCCTCGTCGTCCACGC
>JBGOSQ010000077.1:0-7409 GCA_041476045.1 Thermoplasmata archaeon
CCCGGTCCCGGCGTGAGCGTGCCAGAAAGCTAGATGCCCCCGGTCGCCTCCGTGATCGCGTGGCGACGCGCGCAGCCCGAGTGATCGTCGAGCGTCTTCCGGGGGCCCCCGCCCAACTGCTTCCCCATCGCGCGACCGCGGGCTCGGCGTGCTTCGACCTCCGCTCGGCCGAGGCGGTCACGCTCCGGAAGGATCGCGTGGTCCTCGTCCGGACCGGGCTCCGGATGACCGCGCCGCGCGGGACCTTTCTCGAGGTCCGGCCGCGGAGCGGCCTCGCGACGAAGGGCGTCGTGATGGCGAACGCTCCCGGAACGATCGACCGGGACTACTCCGGTGAGGTCTGCGTTCCCTTGACCTATCTGTTCCGCGGGTCGTACCGGATCGCCGTCGGCGATCGGATCGGCCAGATCCGGCTCGTCCGGGACGAGCCTGCCCGGTTCGTTCTCGGCCGGGTCCGCGCCTCCCCCTCCCGGCGGGGAGGCTTCGGCAGCACCGGTCGGTGAACGGAGCTAGCCGAATTCGTCGATGAGCTTCTGGACCCGAGGGGGAGGGGGCGGCGGGAGGGTGCCACGCAGAGCCTCTTCCTCGATCTCGGCGAGAACGTCGTGCATGCGTCGCTCCTTGGATCGCGCGGAGCGTTCGAGCCCCACGTCGCGCGTGCCCTCCGCAACGAGCACGACGACCCGACCGGCCCGCGCTCGTCCCGTCCGGCCGCGCCGCTGGATCGTCCGGATCATGCTCGGGACCGGCTCGTAGAACACGACCAGGTCCGTCGAGGGGATGTCGAGCCCCTCCTCGGCGACCGACGTCGCCGCGAGGCAATTGAGGGAGCCGCTCCGGAACCGGTCGAGGAGGGCGATCTGTTCCTTCTGGGAGAGGCCGGCATCGTCGTCGTGCGAGGCCTGGCCGACGAAACGCGCCGCGCGCACGGCCGGATCCTTCAGTGCTTCGAGCTGCTCGACGACGAGGCGCGCGGTATCGCGGTACTGGGCGAAGATGAGAGCGCGGGAGTCGGGCGATCTCCGAAGCTCCGTCGAGACGATCTCGACGGTCTTGGCGAGCTTCGGGTGCTCGACGATGACCTTCCGCAGCTCCTCGCGGACCTGTACGACGTAGGGATCGTCGAGGAAGGCGCGCTGGGAGGGGGTCCGACGGGCCTTGCCCTCCTTCTCCTGCTTCGCGAGAAAGTCGCGGAGCGACTCGACGCCCTGGGACTCGATCAGCTCGAGGGCGTGCAGGCCCTTCATCGCTGCGGCCTGTGCGGTGACGGCGGCCCAGACACCGGCCGGAGGGTCCACGCCGCGCCGTCGCGCCGCGGCCAGCTCCCGTTGGAGTCGCTCGCGGAGGACCAATAGGTCGCGTCGGCCCACCTCCCCCGTGGGCAATAGGTTGTGGTGGCGGAGGAGATTGCCCTGCGTCTGGACCGCCGTCCGGAGCAGCATCGCCAGGTGGCGGACGTCGGCGGGTACCTGCACCGTGACGATCTCGACGCCGACGCCGTGGAGGTACGGCCGGACATCGGCGTCGAACGCGGTCCGGTACTCGAAGTGCTCGATCCCGAGGTTCGCCCACACCTCCTCGATCTTGTTCTTCCGGGCCCCGGGCGACGCGGTCATCGCGAGAACCCGCGCTTTGGGACCCGCCTGGTTCGCGCGGCCGATGAAGACGTACGGATACTCCCCGACGGCCCGGTGGGCCTCGTCGAAGACGATGAGCGAGTACGGATCGAGGGTGAGCTCGCCGCGCGCGAGGTCGTTGCCGATCACCTGGGGCGTCGCGACGACCACCTGGGGCGGATGGAGCAATGCCGCGCGCTTCTCGGGGGAGACGGTTCCCGTGAGAACGACCGGAGGAGGGCCGAACAAGGTGACGGCGACGCTCCGTGCGTGCTGGACGACGAGCGGTCGGGTCGGGGCGAGGAAGAGAACGGATCGCGTCGGGGACCGGTGGAGGTGCTCCGCGATCACGCGGAGGGCGATCGCAGTCTTCCCGAGCCCGGTCGGGAGGACGACCAGCGTGTTCCGGGCGACCGCGTTTTCGGCGATCTTCGCCTGGTAGAGCCGCTCCTCGAGGACGCCGGGGCGGATCCGAGGATGGGAAACGGTCTCCAACGGATGCCCCTCGCCGGCCCACGAGACGGGGCTTTATACCGGAATCGTCCGGCGGGGATGTGATCCCGGACTACCTCGTCGGCCTCTTGCTCCTCGCCACGGCCGGGGTCCTCGTCTTTCACGGGATCGCGATCGTCCTCGCGCTCCGGATGGCCCGTCTGGAGCCCATGCCGCCCGACGGGCTGCCGAGCGGTGGGCGCGTGAGCGCGATCATCGCGGCGCGGAACGAGGAGGAGGACCTCGGCCCGTGCCTCGATTCCCTGCTCGCGCAGGACTACCCCGACCTCGAGATCCTCGTTGTCGACGGCGGCTCCACCGACCGGACCCGGGCCGTCGCCGAGGGGCGCGGCGCGAGGGTGCGCGTCCTCGACGAGCCGCCGCTTCCGTCCGGATGGGTCGGCAAGAACTGGGCCTGCCACGTCGGCGCCCAGGCCGCGACGGGCGCTTTCCTGCTCTTCACCGACGCGGACGTGCGGTACCACCCCTCGGCGGTCCGCGCCACGGTCCGCTGGGCACAACGCGAAGGGGCGATGCTCGCGACGCTCGCCCCCCGGATCGAGACGGTGGGCTTCTGGGAGAAGGTCGTGATGCCGTTCTACGCCCAGATGGTCCTGACCTACTTCCGGACCCCCCGGGTCAACCATCCGGATTCTCGCGCCGCGATGGCGAACGGCCAGTACTTGTTCGTCGCACGGAGCGCCTACGATCAGGTCGGCGGCCACGCGGCGATACGGAGCGCCGTGCTCGAGGACGTGCGTCTCGCCCAGGCGTTCCGGCGCTCCGGCCTCCGGATGCGGGTCGCCTGGGCGCCGGAGCTCGTGACGACGCGGATGTACCGGGACCGCCACGAGATGTTCGAGGGCCTGCTCAAGAACGTCCACGGGACCCACTTCTCGGCGGCGCGCCAGATCGGATTCCTCGCCGCCCTCATCGGGTTCTTCTACGCGCCATTGCTCCTGCTCCCCCTCGGGTACCTCGTGGGCTCGGGGACGCTGGTCCTGGCCGGCGCGTTCCTCTACGTCGCTCTCTTCGGCAAGCACGTCGCGTTCGCGCGAGGTTTCCGCTGCGACCCGCGCTACGGGCTCCTCTATCCGGTCGCGGTCGGGTTCTACCTCGTCCTCGTCATGACCTCGCTCGTCCGGGGGCTCGCGCGCCGCCCGATCACCTGGAAGGGCCGCGACTATCCGCTCGAGACGTGAGCCGTCCAAGAGGTTAAGCGACCGACCGGCCTCGAAGACGTCACCCATGAGCGGAGCGGTTCCCGAGCAGATCGAGATGTTCGTCGGCGGCCGCTCCGTTCCGGGGGGCCGCGCCGAGCGGCAGGTCCTCCTCAATCCCGCCACCAACACTCCCCTCACCTCGACCGCCGTCGCGACCGCCGACGATGCCCGCGGCGCGATGGAGACGGCCGATGCGGCGTTCCGGAACTCCGGCTGGGCCGGCGACGACGGTGCCCGCCGGGTCAAGGCGCTCTCGAAGCTCGCGCGGCTCCTCGAGGAGCAGGCCGATCGGTTCGCGATGGCCGAGACCCTCAACATGGGCAAGACGCTCCGGGAGTCGAAGGGCGACATCGGCTACGTCGTCCGGACCCTCGACTACGTCGCCGGCCTCGCGGACAAGCTCGAGGGATCGACGATCCCCGTCCCCGGACCGCGCCTCGACTACACGCTCCTAGAGCCGCTCGGCGTCACGGTGCACATCGCCCCGTGGAACTACCCGCTCCTCCTCGCGATCCGTTCGGTCGCCCCCGCGCTCGCGGCCGGCAATTCGGTCGTCCTCAAGCCGGCGAGCCTCACCCCAGTCACGGCGCTCCTCTTCGCCGCACTCGCGAAGGAGGCGGGGGTCCCGGACGGCATCCTCAACGTCGTCCTCGGGAGCGGGCGCGAGGTCGGCGAGGCGCTCGTGACGGACCCGCGGTGCCGCTCGGTGTCGTTCACGGGAAGCGGCGAGGTCGGCCAACGGATCGCGGAGCTCGCGGCCCGGCGGATCGTCCCCGTCACGCTCGAGCTCGGGGGAAAGAGCCCCGTCATCGTTTTCCCGGACGCCGACCTCGATCGCGCCGCGAAGGGGATCGCGTTCGGCGTGTTCGGGAACGCGGGGCAGATGTGCTGGGCCGCGTCCCGTCTCATCGTCGCGGCGTCGGTCCGCGACGCGCTCGTCGAGAAGGTCAGCGCCGTCGCCCGCGCCTACCGACTGGGTCCGGGCACCGAGGCGACGAGCGAGATGGGCCCCTTGGTCTCGCGCGACCAGCTCGAGCGGGTGATGGGCTTCGTCGAGGAGGCGCGGAACGGGGGAGCGCGGATCGTCGTCGGCGGGACCCGCCCGGAAGAGCCCGAGCTCGCCCAGGGCAATTTCCTCCGCCCGACGATCGTCGACGGGGTCGACGCCGGGGCGCGCATCGTCCGCGACGAGGTCTTCGGGCCCGTACTATCGGTCCTTCCGTTCGACACACCCGAGGAGGCGATCCGGATCGCGAACGACACGCGCTACGGGCTCTTCGCCGCCCTCTGGACCCGCGATCTCGGGACCGCCCACACCGTCGCGCGCCAGCTCGAGGCGGGGATGGTCTCGGTGAACGAGTCGCCGAACACGTACCCGCAGACGCCGTTCTCGGGGTACAAGGAGAGCGGGATCGGGTTCGAGCAGGGGCGGAACGCGATCGAGGTCTACACGCGCCGGAAGAACGTGCTCCTCAACCTCGGCGCCCCGAAGGCGAAGAAGGCGTAGTCGACCCGGGGTCGACCGCCGGGGCCTCGGGCGGCAGCGTTTCGTCCCGGAAGCGGCGCCAGAGCAACAGATCGTATCCGATCTTGAGCGTGCCCGCGAAGACGAACGGCGCGGCAAGGAGTCCGGCGTTCTGGAGCGCGACGGCGGGGAACGGGCCTACGCTCTGGGCGACGCTCCGGGACCCCGCGAGGACCCCCGCGACGGTCGCGCGCTCCCGATCGGGCACCATCTCCATCGTGTACGCCTGGCGGGTGGGAACGTCCATCTGGCTCAGCCCCGCACGCGCGACGAGGACGACCAGCGACAGGGCGAACGTCGGCATCACGGGTACGAGGATCAGGAGAACGTTGGAGGGTAGGTGCGTGAAGACCATCGTCGGGAGCAGACCGAACCGCGCCGCGAGCCGGCTCGCGACGAGGAAGCTGAGCCCCGACACGGCGCCGACCACGAAGAGGATCCAGCCGATGGCCACCGCGTCCTGTTGCCACGCAAGGACGAAGTACGCGGTGATCAACGGATTGATCACCATCCCGCCAGCGAAGGCGTCGACGCCGAAGAGCGCCATCAGGGCCCTCACGGATGACCGTCGCTCGGGCGCGATCGGGGCGCGAGGGGTATCGTCCCTCGACGCGCGCGGCTCGATCTCCTCCGTAAGACCGGAGTACGCGAACCACGTCGCGCCCGCGAGCAGCAGGTAGACGAGCCCGATCCACGGATGGGGCGCGGCCGGGAGGAACGGCACCGAACGAGGCGTGAGAGCGCCCGGTACGACCAGGAGGAGCGCTCCCCCCGCGGCCGCAAAGTTGGCCAGAAGATTGTAGCGCGCGAACCCTTCGGCCCGGTCGGCGCGTCGGAGGGTCGACGGGAGCATCGCCTGATCGAGGCTCGCGAGGGGGCCGTTGTCGGCGCTCGACGCGGCGACGCCGCCGATGAGGACGGCCACGACGACGAGCACGGAATTGGGCGACAGGTAGAGCAGGAGCGCCGACCCGACGAAGAGGAGGGCAAAGATCCGCAATGCACCCCGGCGCCCGAACCGACGCTCGAGCGGGGGAAGGAGGGTCAGGTTCGCCGCGGCGGCGCCGACCAGGGTCAGTGCGGTGATGATGAGGCTCTCGAAGTTGTGGAATCCCAGGTCCTGGGAGAGGTAGAGGAAGAGAAAGCCGGAGAGCGCGCCGTACGCGACCGCGCGGGTCGTCTTCGCGAGAAAGATCCGCCGCCGGTCCTCCGCACGGCGGTGTCGTCGGCCGGTTCCTTCCTCGGAGAGGCCGATCATCCGTGGAGCGTGGCAGCCTCCGGCAGTATAACCCACCCTCCGAGACCGCGATGCCGGCCGGGGCTCCGGGACGATGCCGCGGGCAGAAATCCATACGAAACGGCCAAATCCGCCCTCCGGGTGGAAGCCGAACACGATGCCGTCCGATGGCCCCGGCGCCTGGCGCACCTGCCGCATCTGCGGTGGAGCGGTGCCGTTCGGGGAGAGCATGTGCCCGACGTGCGGCCAGTCCTCCTCGGTGGCCACGAACGAGATCGCACGGCTGCCGCGCGGGCCGCGTCGCCGGCTCCGGGCGCTCCAGCTCGCCCGGGCGACGATCGTCATCGGCGTCACGGTCGGGCTGGCCTACGCGCTCATCAGCGCCGTCTGGACGGGTCCCCCCACGTTCGCCGACCCGCTCACGACGCAGGGCACCTACACGATCGGCGCCGGGAATTTCACCTATCTCGCCGGGTGGATCACCGGCGAGGACTACATCGACGGCAACTACACCGTGATCAATCCGGTCGGCACCCAGCTCGTCTTCCAGGTCTACAATTCGAGCGGCTTCTCGGACTACGTTCACCATCGGCCGGCGAAGGCGCAGTGGGACCAGACCGGACCCGATCGGGGCGCGATCGTCTTCGCGGCCCCGTACACCGACACCTTCTACCTGGTCTTCGCGAACCCGTACATCCCGACGTCGGGGATCACGATGACCGTCTACATCGCAACGAACTACCAGTCGAACGTGGTCATCGGCTGACCGGGCCGCGAGGGTCGCTTATTCGTCGGGGGGAGCCGGCGCCGGCGACGCCGTCTCGACGACGCCTTCGAACCGCTTCAGGTACATCGCAGGGACCTGGTCGACCAGGAAGACCGTCTTGCCGGCCTGCATGATGACGATCCCGTCGGCGCGGGCCTGGCGCGCGTCGATCTCGAGGATGACCGGCTCCGGCGTTCGGACGGCTCCCGCGGAGTGCGCGTCGTGCGCCGTGCGCGAGAGGTGGACCTTGCGCCGATCGGAGGGCTTCAATCCGACCTCGAGCACGATCGAGGCTTCGTCCGGGGTGACGGGGAAGTAGAGCTGATCGGGGATGTTCTCCGTCGGGAGGTCCAGTTCGACGTCGACGGTGTGGGCGTACGTCGCACGGATGCGTTCGTCCCGGACCTCGTAGCGGCCCTTGGGATCGGACTCGGAGATCGCGACCAGGTGATGGACGCGGAGCCAGTGGTAGCCACGGTGGTGGCTGTTGATCCCCTGGACGAGCTTCGGGAGGTCGATCCATCCCTTCGGATCGACGGCGAGACCGTAC
>JBGOSQ010000078.1:0-7244 GCA_041476045.1 Thermoplasmata archaeon
AATAGCGGGGCATGGATTTGAACCATGGATCTACGGGTTATGAGCCCGTCGGGATTTCAGGGCGGTCGGGGTCTCCGGCCGCTTTCCTGACTACCCTACCCCGCTGCAGGGCGGCGGAGGGGGTCACGGTATATGAGCGTTGAGCGAGCCAAAACCCTCGAGGCCGAAGTTGGCCGCGACGCGCATACCCCGGCGTGAAACGCCACGACGTCTATTGCTCCGACGACCTCCCCCGCGCGACGCGCGAAGCTCGGTCGCCTGGGCGAACGCACGGGGACCGGGAGCGCTCGACCGTGTCCGGAACGGACCAGCTATTCGGGTCCGTCCGCGGGGAACACCAGCGGGCCGCGACCCACGCGATCGGCGAATTCGGCGAGCTCTACCGTCCCGGTGACCTCGCGAGGGATCGTCTGCGCCGGGAGGAGCGCGGCGTCTCCGGGCTGGAGCTGCGCCGAGTCCGCTCCCCCCGGCCCGCCATCGACCCTGCCGCCGCCCGACAGCACGTACAGGTAGGTTTCGTGATCGCCGTGGTGGTGCCCGCCGGAATCCTTTCCCCCGCTGACGCGCGCATACCCGGCCCACACCCCGCCGTGCTGGAACGCGGTCGCGCGCGCGTGAGAGTTCCGTCCGCGGCGGCGGCCTGCACCAGGGCCTCGTTCCGAACGATCTGGATCTTCCCCATCGGGGGTCCTTCAGGGACGGGGAGCCCGGAGGTATTTGGTCGTTCGAGAGGAGATTCGAACGGCGCTCCGACAGCACCGCAGCGGCGTCGGCCTCCTCCTCCGAGGGATACGCCCGGCGTTCCTCGGTCGCCTGGTAGGGTACTGCCCTGAACGAGGCGCGCCCCGGGCGACCCTCACGCCCGCGCCCGAACGACCGTGACGCTCCGCTACCGATGGTCAGATTCTGCTATCGGGCCACCGACCGAGGTTGACCGGCTCAAACCAGTCTTGCGATCATCCAGCCTCATCACCGGCCCGGCTGGGGCCCGGCGCCCAATCCGTGGGATCCAAGGCGGAATCGGGATCATCGAGTTCGTCTCCGGACGCGTCGCCGGAGCCATGCGTTCCCCACACGAGGCTGGGTCGGAGCTCGGGCCGGGAGCCGCGGGATCGCTGCGCCATGGCGATTCCAACGACGATCGTGACGAGGACGATGACGCCCGCCGCGAGAGCGAAGAGCGGCTCGGAGAAGGCGGCGATCAGGGCCCGCTCGAGGGAGGCCTGATAGATCCCGAAGATCTCGGAGCCCGGGTTCAGCAGCATCCGATCCGCGAGCCCCAGTCCGATCGTCACGATTCCCATCGCGATGAACAGGGCGCCTCCGATCAGCTTCGACGAGTGGATCTCCGCCTCGAGCCCGAGAACGCGAACGGTCACGAGTCTCCCCCGGAGGAACCGCGGCGACGGGACCGCCCTCCGGTCCCAGAGGAGCGCGACGACGAGAAGCGGCGAGACCATTCCGACGACGTAGGCGAGCGCCACCGCGAGCGCGGTGAGCCACGTGCCCGAGATCACGGTCAGGACCATGACGCCGGCGAGGACCGGAGCGCAGCACGAGCTCGCCACTCCGCCGAACACGCCGAGCGCGTAGACCGATGGGACGTCCTTCCTCTGGAGGTCGACCCCGAGCTGCATCGAGGGCAGGAGAGCGACGCCCCAGAGCGTCAGCAGCCCGAGGACGATCATGAAGAACCCGCCCACGACGAAGAGGAGCGGGTGGTTGAGGGTGATGAAGCCCGACAGGTACGAGACCCCCATCGCGATTGGGAGGAGGACGGTCGCGATACCGGCGCCGAAGACGGTCGTCATGCCGAGGCGACCGGACTTGGACGCAAACGACTTGGCGAGGTACGACGGCAGCAGAACGGTGAAACAGCACGGCATCGCTAGGGCCACCACGCCCGCGACGAACGCGACGACGATCGTCGCGAACAGGATCGCCGCCGACATCACGCGCTCGGGATGGGAGGCGCTCCCAGCGCTCGGCGGAGCTCGTCCTCCCGGATCTTGCCCCTCGCCACCAGGCGCCCGTCCGCGAGCACCGCCGGCGGGAACAGGATGGAATGGCGGAACGCGTAGAGCGCCCCCTCCTCCGAGTCGAAGGGGATCTCCCGGATCGAGAGCCCCGGGACCGACGGGGCGATCTCGGAGAGCATCCGCTTCACGCGGGCGCAGGGATTGCACCCTATCTGGGTCACCAGCAGGACCTCCGTAGCGTCACCCCCTCAGTGGGCCAACGCGCTCTGGACGGCCTGGAGGATATCGGAGTCGGGGACGGACATGTTGGATGGGCCGTAGTCCGCGCGCCAGAGGACGACGCCCTGGAGGTTGACCAGGATGAAGGTGTGGCCCGGAGCGGTCCCCGGCATCATGCTGACGGCCGCGCTCGTCGTGTCGTAGTTGTTCGAGACTGTGAGCGTCGGATCGGCCAGGACCGGGGTATGTGCGACCTGGCTGTTCTGCGCCCAGCTCGTCATGCTCGCGAGCGTATCGCCGGTGATCGAAACGACCTGTACGTTGAGCGACTGGAACCGGGCGGCGTCCGTGTCGAGCTGCCGCATCTGGACCAGACAGGGGGAGCAGCTCAGACCTTCGTTGAAGAACAGCAGGACGTTCGTCTGGCCTTTCTCGCTCGAGAGGGTGAACGAACCGCCGGTGTTCGCGGAGGCGAGGGTAAAGTCCGGAGCGGCGCGCCCCACCCAGCCCGAGGGTTTGGTGGTGCTCCGCGGCTCGAACTGGACCACGTAGACCACGACGAGGGCCATCGCGGCCAGGATCGCGACCAGGGCGATTCGTTGTCGAGCCCCCATCACCGGTCGATTTCGCTCCGATCGGGGGCTAGATCGTTCGAATCCCTTGCCGGTCCGGGACCGGCGACGGAAGTGGAGCGCTTTCAACGCTCGGCCCGGATCGGTGCCCTCTGGGACGGGGAACCGAACCTTCGGGTCGGACGCGACCTCCTGCCACGTCGCGCCCCGCGACCGCAAGCGCTCGACCCGGTCCCAATCCGTCACCTGACACTGCCACCTACGCGCCTCGACCGTTCGCGGACTCCGTCGAACGTCGATCGGCCGCGGGAGAGCCTGCGCCGCTGGAACGATATGTACCGTTAGTCAATCCGAGTCCACCTCCTCCGAGATGAACATCGGCGGGCCCCCGCCTCGGGGAGCTCGGAAGAATCGCGGAAGCGTCCGCGGCGATGCCCGCGTCCGCCGCGCGACGCTCGTGGGGCGAACTCTCCGGAGCGGACCGACCTCCCCCGATACGTCGCATCCGGTCGAGGAGACTCCGTGCTAGGAGACCGTGACCGCCCCCCACATGAATCCGGCGGTCGCCATGGCCGCTGGATCACAGGGCGCCTCGCACCACCAGGCGAAGGTTCCGTGCGTCACGAAGATCACGGTGGTCGTAACGACGGCCGGGGTGGCGTCGTCGAGGGCGGCCGGTATGGGGAGGTTCACCATCGTGCCCATCATGCCGTAACCGAGTGCCGGGAGCGCCGGCGACCACATACCCATCCCGGATCCACCCATGCCTCCACCCATCTCGCCCCCGATGCCCATCGAGCCGTTCGATCCCATTGAGCCGGACCCGTAGCCCCCGCTGCCCCACCCGTTCATCATCGAACCGTTCCCGCCCATGCCGGTGGGCGAGTTGGTCCAACCAGCGGGGAGGATGGTCAGAGTGTGCGACACTTGCGATGGCGCCAACCACCCCAGCACGGTCGCGGTACCCGAACTGCCGTACGAAACCGATTCGGTGCCATTGACCGTTCCCATCACCTTTCCCCACATCGGAGAGACCGGATTCGCCCCGATGTCGAAGTTCGTGATCGTGACGACGACGCGCGTGTTCGCTGGAAGCGTGAAGTTGGCCGGAGTGAACTGATCGAGGCCGGTGGCCGGATCAGCGGAGATTGACAGGTTGAGAAAGACCGAGGGACCGGAGATCGCCGGGGACCGGTGCGTCCCGACGGGTACCCAGCCCGCGGCAAGGCCGACCACCATCAGGGCCCCCACGACCGTCAGAGAAACTAGCGCGATCGCGACGAGGGGCCGTCGGCGCGATCCCCCCGCACCATGCCCGGTGGTTCCGGAAGGCCCACCTTCGGACGTCCTGCGGCCCGGGGCGAAAGTCCAGGGCCGGACCCGAGGGGATGGGTCGATCTCGCGCACGCTCGGAGTCGGGAGTTCACTCGGCATAGGGGGGGCGACGGTCGACCGACCCATAACGCGCAGGTGAATCGGGATCGACCGCCGCGGAGCTCAGAGCACTCCCCACGTCGCATTCACCCAGACCGGCATCGTGCCCGATCCCGAGCCGAGGTAACCCGCGCCGCACTCGTACGCCCCGCCCCAGCTCCAGAAGGAGTAGGAGTCCGAAGCCCCCGCCCCTCCCATCATCGAGTGGTCGTACATCATGCCGGAGGATCCCTGCATCCAGTAGCGCATGGCCATCCCCGACGGATGGTCGAAGTGAACGCTCACCCATCCCGCGTGGGGGATCGTGAGGACGGTGCTCGCCGACGAACCCGGCGTAACCTGGATCACCTGGGAGGAGGAGCCGACCGGCACGAAGAGCAAGGCGATCAGCGTGACCACGCCGACGGAGACCGCCACGATCGCCCGGATCGTTCGTCGGCGCCTCGTCGAACCCGGGCCCTTGGTCTCCTCGGAGGGTGCGGCCATAGGGAAACAAGACAGGGGTCGGAGTTAGCCCCCCACGTCAACGGGACTTGACCCCGGGGTCGATCGTCCGTCCTGGGATCGGGGGCGGTACCTTGCCTCCGGCAGCTCGGTCCCTGATCCAGGTCCGGCGCACCCCTCCCCTCGCCCGGTCCCGCTCGAGCCCGTCGCAGGACTTTTGGGGAACCCGTGTCTTGGGCCGACCGGGACGAGAGAGGCTTACCAATGGGAAGTCGCTGGCCAGGGCCAACCTACGAAGTCACCCGAACGTTCCGGGCCCCGCTCGAGTTCGTCTACACGTGGTGCACCGACTACACTCCGGACGACGCACGACACGAGGGGGAAAAGTACGAGCGGCAGATCATCCGGCGCTCTCCCCGCGAAGTGATCTACGAGGACCTGGAAGGGTCGAAGGACGGTTGGTTCTGGACCCGACACGTCGTCCGCCTTCTCCCGCCCAACCGCTGGCACTCGGACTCGGTCGGCAGTCATCGTGCCTACTCGCTCGACTATCGTTTGACGCGCCTCCCCGGGAACCGAACCCAACTGATCCTACGGGCCCGACGACGGCCGTACGGTATCGGCGGAAAGAACCCGCCCAAGGCAGCGTGGGAGCGATCGGTCGCGACCTCCTGGAAGAGGTTCGCTCGGGTGTTGGAACGAGACTATCGGAAGTCCTCGTCAAGGACCTGACCGCGCAATTCGCGGATGTGGCTCCGCCGAGGAGTCACGCGGGGCCGACACCGACCTTGTCGAAGAAACGGTGCTTAAGTAGCGACCGCGGTTCGAACTCCCACGCTGGGACTCTTGGTCCCGTCGCCAGAAAAAAACCTGGGAGCTCAGAACAATGAAGGTTGGTATTCTCGGAAGCAAGGACGTGGGTCAGGCCCTCGCACGCGGCATCTCCAAGCACGGCCACGCGGTCATGATCGGGACCCGGGATGCGGAGAAACTCCGGCTCTTCGCCGAGGAGACGAAAGTCCAGGTCGGGAGCTTCGCGGATGCCGCACGGTTCGGCGAGGTCGTCATACTCGCCCTCAACGGCCAGGGGGCCGAGGCGGCTATCGACCTTGCTGGACCCGCGAGCTTCGAGGACAAGCTTGTCCTGGACTCGACGAACCCGCTCGATTTCTCGAAGGGGATGCCGCCGGGGCTGTTCGTAGGTACGACGGACAGCCTGGGCGAACGGATCCAGCGGAAGCTCCCTCGCGCGAAGGTCGTGAAGTGCTTCAACACCGTCCCGAACTCGGTGATGATCGATCCGCCGTTCACAGAACCCGTGCCGATGATCATCTGCGGCGACGACCCCGAGGCGAAGCGACGGACCGAGGCCCTCCTCCGCTCCTTCGGCTGGCCCGGCGTCCTCGACGTCGGCGGGATCGATGGCGCAAGGTGGCTCGAGGCGCTGGTGCCACTGTGGGTGCGGGCCGGAGCCGCCCTCGACCTCTTCGGCAAGGGGAGCTGGGCGTTCAAGGTCGTGGTCAAGTAGGAGATCGCGCGCTCCGCTCCACCCCTCGGTCGAATCGGGTGAGTTTCGAACGCGGAAACCTTGGGGCAGATGGCGGCCTTCCGTAGAGCGACGGGGAAACACGTGGCGCTCGCGAATCGGGAACCACCCGTTCGGTGGGATCGAGGCGTGCGATGCCGACAGGCTCGATTCCTGGGGAACTGGGATCAACGGTAATTGACCGGGCCCCCGTCAAGATTGCCGGGTAGCTCGCCCAGACTCGAACCAGACCGCGGGACTTCCAGCGGGAGGGCAGGTGGAGTCCCCGTTCGCGCCCCAGCGCGAGATTGATACGCGAGAAGCTCTCGCGCTCTCATGGCCTCCACCGGATCTCGCACGCCTCTTGGTCCAGGCCCGCAGGGCGCCGTCGTCACGACGGATCAGGCCCAATATCGCGACGCGAACGACAACCGGTCGCTCACGGCCGGCCTCGCGGGAACTTGCATCGCCATCCTGACGTTCGTGATGTTCTTCCTCTTTGATCGATGGAAGCACGGAGAGGTCAACGACCTGCTCTTCCAGTGGGCGGTCCTCAATATCGTCGCCAGCATGTTCCTGGTCTCGGTCTCCTCGATGAACTTCTGGCTCGTGATGGAGGCCCTCAAGTCGAACCATCCGAGGCCCGGGAAGTACCAGCGACGCGCCGAGGTCACGTTCGCGTCGAGCTGGGTGCTGCTTCTCCTGGAGCCGACGCTGATCTTTGCCGCCGTGGGACTGGTCTACGCGACCGCGGTTGCGTTCGCGCTGTGGCTCGTCGGGACCATCCTGCTCGGGATGGGATGGTGCGACGCGCGGTGACGGATCGGAGCGTCACCCGCGCGGGGGGCACCTCGCTCGGCCATAACTGCCGGAAGAGGCCCGGTCCGAGCGAGAAGCCATTTTCTCCCCGATGCACCTAAGGCCGGGCTCACGACGCAACTCCCCGATGTACCCGGGGTCGGCTGGCTCATCCCGGGTCCCGGACTTGTCGGGCCTCCCACTCGGGATTTCTTACGGAGTGCTTGGAGCCTCACCGGCGGCGATCGTTCGGCATCGACCGAGCCGGCATAC
>JBGOSQ010000079.1:0-7049 GCA_041476045.1 Thermoplasmata archaeon
CGCCGCGATCGCGATCGGGCTCAACCCGAAGATCCAGAAGGCGCCGTGGATGCGGGACCAGAAGCTCGGGAACGTCACCTTCTGCATCGGTGGCAACCGGTACTGGGGAGGCGAGACCGATGGGCACGGGTTCCACCCGTTCCTGATCCTCTCCGAAGCCGAGGTTCGGGTCGACGGACGCCCGATCGTCCAGCCGGTGGGCTGGGAGGAGCCGAAGAAGCGCGTCGCGTCGCGGGCCCACTGAACCGCCGGACCGGGCCCGGGGGGGCGCGCCCCACGGCCCGAATAGGTATTCGCAGGGTCGGCTCAAATACGAGTGGCGCCGCTCTTTTCCTCGTGTTCCCAGTTTCATTCCGGGCCGCCGCGCCGTGGGCGCTCCTGGTCCTCGCGCTCCTGCCCGGACTGGGCATGGCCGTATTCGGCCCCACCCACGGAGGCTCGCCCATGGCCGCCCCCGCGGCGTTTCCCGACGGCCCCACGTTGGCCCCATCGACGAGCGCGGGGCGCCCGATCGCTCCGGCCGCCGTGACGGTCAACTACACCAGCTCGGTGGACGCCTTCCCGCTCAGCTACTCCGAGATCCTTCCCGCCGGATACTCGTCGTCGGTCCGCTATCCTCTCGCGGTCGAGATGCACGGAATCTCCCTCACGGAGTCGACGCCGATGCCGGGCGGGTACCCGACGGGGGTAGACCTCGGAACCGCGACGGCCGCTTCGGACGCCGGGTACATCCTCATCGTGCCCAACACTCGAACGGGGGATGGGTTCTACATCGATTCGCCGTATACGGGGCCCCAGGCACAGGACATCCAGGACGCGATCCAGAGCGAGAAGTCGCTCCGCCTCGTCGGCTCGGTCTACCTCTTCGGGTTCAGCATGGGAGGAATGGGGTCCCTCTCGATCGGCCTGCAGCACCCGAGCGAGTTCGCCGGCCTGGCGGCGATCGCGACGTTCTCCGACATCTACCAGCTCTACGACTACCAGGTGGCCCGCGGATCGATCGGGCTCAACGGCGCCCTCCTCGCGGTCGCGGGGGACCAGCTCCCGAACGCCTCCGCGTTCTCGCACCAGGTCTTCGACGAGCTCGCCGAGCTCCGCGCCCACTCCGAGCTCACGCGGGGGCTCCGCATGTACCTCGCGAGCGGGGGCAACGACCCGACGGCGCCGAACAATCCGGCGTTCTGGCCGTACTTGCAGGCGAACAACTCCGCCCTCCAGACGACGTGCCTCGTCTCGGCGAGCCTGACGGAGCCACCCAACTGCACGCTCCCTCTCGCCGCGCTCCACGCCGCCGATCCCACCAACTTCTCCTATCGGTTCGTCTACGAGCCCAACGGGCCCCACGACTACCAGCTCCTGAACGCCACCGACATGTTCCGCTTCTTCTCCGGGCAGGCACCGGACGGACCCTACGTCGGACAGTACCCTACCCCGGCCCCCGTCCCTCCGCCGGTCCCGCTGGTCACGCTCGTCACCCAGCCGTTCGACTGCGGGACGATCGCGTGGGCCGGGACCCCGTTCCCGAACGGATTCACGCTCACCGTCGGAGCGGGTTCGTACTCCGTATCGTTCTCGCCGTGTCCCGGCTACGCCCTCACCGGAGTGATCGGTCGCAATGGGGTCAGCTACGACGCGGCGACGGCCGCTGCTGTCGTGACGAAGTCCGGGGCGTTGGTCGCGGTCTTCGCGCCCCTCATCGGCCCGCCGACGGCGACGATCATCGTCAGCGCGACGGGCGGGTGCCCGACCGTCTCGGTCAACGGAACGGTCGTCCCGAGCGGATCCGGCGTCTCCCTCGCCCTCGGATCCTACGTGGCCGCCGCGACGCCCTGCGTCGGTTCGTCGTTCGTCTCGTGGTCGGCGAGCGGCGGGGTCCAGGTCTGGAGCCCGACGAATGCGATGACCGGGTTCACGCTCTCCGCCAGCGGTGGTCTCGTCGCGATCTACGTCCCGAACTCCGGTACGGTCCAGGTCAACGTCTACGTGAGCCCGCGCTCCTGCGGACCGATCTACCTCAACGGCACCGCGGTGGCGAACGCCTCGGTCGTTGGCCTCCTCCCCGGGACCTACCCCGTCCTCGCGCCCGCGTGCGCCGGCTACGGGTTCACGAGCTGGAACGTGGTGGGCGGACTCTTCGGCGGCGGCAGCGCCCCGTCCGCGACGATCAACGTGAGCTCGTCGGGCTCGGTGACGGCGAAGTACACCGTTCTCACGGGTTCGACGTTCTCGGTCGCCGTTGCGGTCGACCCCGCCACTTGCGGGTCGGTCGTGGTGATCGACGGGGTGCGGTATGCCAACGCGACGTCGGCCCTGCTCGACGCGGGCCGGCACGCGATCGCCTCGGGCGATTGCTCTTCCCACTCGTTCTCCGCCTGGCGAACGTCGGGAGGCGTTTCCGTCTCGGGGGGCGCTCTCGAGGTGACCGGGAACGGGACTCTCTCGCTTGCGTTCGAGTCGGTTCCCGGGAACGGGACCGTCAATGCGACGACCTCGAGCACCATTCCCGCGTGGATGGTTCCGTATCTCTGGGTCGGTGGCGGACTGGCCGCGGGAGCTGCGTTCGGCATCGGCGCGGCGATCCGGTGGCGTCGCCCTGCCACCCCGGCCGAAGAAGATCCCGAGGGCACGCAGGCGTAGTAGCGCGGAGCCACCACCGCCGGCCCTCGCCGCAACCCCAGCGCCCGCGACGTCTTGAGATCTATCGGTCACGCCACGTCGGTCGGCACGCCGTTGAGGTGCGAGGCCCGGCCCTCCGTTCCGTTTGCCGATCTCACGTCACCGCGCGAGATACCACGCTCTGTGTGATTCTCGGCGATGTCCCTGGGGCGTGCGGACGGCGAGAATCGTCCCGTGCGATCGGGATGGGTCCGGTCGTCAGCGGCGTCCCTCTCTCATTCCGGAGCCTTTCGGGGTGGAGAGCGGAACTCGGCGAGTTTCTCCACGGCCGTCCTCGCTCGGGATCCGGGATCCTTCGACCCAGGGCGACGGCGAGCCGCACCCGCCCGCCGCCGTGATCCACTACCCGTGGAGGCCGGAAGCGACACGGGGCGATGCGCGGGCCTGCTCGTCGAAGAGATCGCGCAAGTGCCCGTTGCAGAGAACGTACTTCGGGCTGCCGGCCGGAGGTTCCGGGAAGTCGCGTGCCTCCGGTGGCTCCGGAGAACAGATGGTGACGCCCCCGCGGGTCTCCGAGCTGAGATGTCCGATCAGATCACGGTAGGCCCGGTCCGCCTCGCAGATCGGCCGGGCGGCCCGCGTCGGGATCACCTTCGACCTCAGTTCGTCGGGACTCCGTCGTGCACCACGACGTTTCCCGGCCGGGTGTCGAAGCCGAGTCGCTCGAGCTTGCCCAGGGTTCGGGCGAGTGAGTCGTTATTGGATCGGTAGAGGACCAAGTCGATGTGCGCGATGCGGATGTGATTCCGCCATACGTGAATCTGCTTCATGACGTAGAGAGCCGCGTCGAGCACTTGAGCTAGCTCACCCGAGTGGCGCCGATCGGAGGTGGCGCCGAGTTCACGTCGGTGCTCGGCGACAAAAAACGCCGGGTGGACGAGGATCCGTATGCATCCCCCATTCATTCGAACAGGGCGAGAGGCGTACGCAAGCAATCCTCGCGGGCGGGCGACCCGGGAGGGGTCGCCGACTTACCTCTTCTTCTTCTTCGCCTTGCCGGTCTTCTTTGCCATGGCAACCACCCTATGCGTTTCCGCTACTTCAGTGTGCGTATCTACGCGCGCCCGGCGAATCGGCCGTCCGCGCGTCGCCCGGGGCGAGGCTCGCTCGGCCTCGCGCGGTCCCGGGATGGCTTCGAAATCCGGCGAGAACTGATCGTTCGGAATCGTGAGCACGCAGGGGCTCGATCCTCGACAGGAAGTCGGGGTGTCGAAGTTACTCTCGGTACTTCGGTACTCCTCCGATGGTGAAAGCTCCCCTCGCCGAACGATGGACGCGTCTCGGACCGAGCCAACCCAAGTGGTTCATCCACGTTCCCCGCGGCGGAGTCTGCGTCTCGGCGTTCGTGTTCGTCCGGAACCGTCGGGGCGATCTGCTCCTCGGTCGTCCCCGTTATGATCGCGCGTGGCCCGAGAAGGGAGGTCTTCCGCTCTGGCGCGTCCGTGAGATGCAGCGCACCGGCGAATGGGTTCTGCCAGCGTCGCACCTCTTGATGCAGGAGATCCCGGAACGCGCCGCGCGTCGGATCGCCACGGACTTTGTCGGGATCTCCCGGTCTCGGCCCCGCTGGTTGGGGGTGGATTCGAGTCGGCGGGCAACGGCGAGATCGGCCGGCTCCGGCACTCGCCGCCGCAGGGTGTATCATTGGGACCTCTGCTTCCTGTACGAGGTACGCGCGGAGCGTGTGCCCCGGCCGCCGCGTGCGTGGGCCGAGCTTCGATTCTTCCCGAGCTCCGCGTGGAAGCGGATCGACATCGGAAGGGCCCACGCGGACCTCCTGCACTACCTCAAGTAGACCCGAAAGGCGCGCCGGTGGGCCGGCGAGGACGGCGTCGCCGCTCCGGTGCGGGGTAAATAGCGGCTCGAGCTCGACCCTCCTTCGTACGGGAGAAATGGTGCGCATCTTCACCCTCGCCGAGCTTCCCGGATCGCTTGCGCCCCAGCTTGCGGCGCTCGCCTGGTTGGACGGGGATTCCCCGCAGGACCTCGCCTTCCTCCGACGCGTGCAGCGATCCGGCATCCCCACGGCCGACTACTTCGGCGTCTACGCGGTCGAGGACGATCAGATCCTCGCCCACGTCGAGTGCATTCACCCCGTTGTCACGACGGAAGAGGGCCCGCAGACCGTGCTCGGGGTGGCGGACGTGCTCACGCGACCCGACGTGATGGGGCGTGGGCTCGCGACGGCGCTCATCGAGGACGCGCACCGACGCGCGAAGGAGGACGGCCGCCGATGGGCCATGCTCTGGACGCACCAGTCGTGGGGAGCGCATCGTCTCTACCTGCGCATGGGGTACCGGAACGTGTATTCGCCACCGGCTGCACTGAGGCAGATCCCGCGGTCGGCGAAGCGGCAGACGCCGCGGGAGTACTCGTGGGCGGCCGCCACCAAGAAGGACCTCGTCCGGATCGAACGACTTCAGGTGGCGGGCAGCCGAGGCCGCATCGGATTCGTTCCGCGTCCTCGGGGGATTTTCCGCGCCCGCTTCCGATTGGGCTTCCGCACCCCGGCCCAGCATTGGATCCTCCGACGAGGATCGAGCGATGTAGGGTACGCCTACATCACGCCCGGGACCGGGAGTCTGTGGGCCCACGAGGTCGTCGTCTCGGCGCCAGAACACTCGGAGCCGATCGTCCGGTCGCTGGAAGCCTCCGCCGCGGGTCAGTGGCTCACTCTCGGGACGACCACGTTCGTCACCGACGCCACGCCGCTGCTCGCCCGTCGAGGGTACGCGATCTACCCGTCGAGCCACCGGGTGCTGATGGCCCGCCCGCTCGATCGCGATATCTCGAAGAAAGATTCGCAGCGATTCGAGCGGACGTTCTCTGCCCCCAACTTCTCGTGTCACCGGGGAGACATGTTCTGACCCGCCGGGGCGCGATCGATCGGGGCATGGCCCGGGCCGGTCAATGCCGATAGCGCGTCGATCGTACCCTACAGGAGCTCGGCGATCCGTGCCACGATGAACCGGATGGTCTCCTCGCTCATGTGCAGGAAACCCGCGATGGCCTTGTAGAAGGCGTACCGATTCCCCGGTGGGTTCCGTTCGGCCAGGGCCGTCGTGAACGCCCCGGCCGCGATCATCTTGGTGCTGGTGCGTCGCAGGGACTTGTCGCCGCGCGCCTGATTCGCGATCGCGATCGCCCGGTTCTTCACCCACTCGCTCTCGCCGGCCGTGGCCTTCTCGTAGAGGAGCTCGCTGAGCTCGAACCCATCGAACCAGGAGAGGATGAACGTCCGGACGTCGACGAGATTGATCTCGAGCTTCAACTCGCGCTTGTAGAACCGGTAGAGCCGGTAGATCTCCCGCATCGAGCCCTGGTGCGGGTTCCGCCCCAAGATGTCCCGGAGATCCTTCGGGTACTCCTCGAAACGGCATCCCAGGTAGATCGTCGTGTAGACGAGCGACCAGTTCAGGCGCGGCGACAACTGGAGCCTCTTGCCCGCGGGCACGTGCCCCTTCGCGCTGTGGAGATCGATGATCTTCTCGTAGAGCACGAGGGAACGATGCCGGACATTCTCCGGCAGGCCCAGGGATCGGCAGAGATCCGCGATCCGTTTTCGCGCCCACGCGTTCGTGTTCTGCTGTCGCGGCCGTCCGGCGGGCTTCGGGCCGGACAGGGGCGGGGTAGACGGCGTGAAGAGTCTGCGAAGGCCCGCGATCTCGGCCGCCGGGACGGCGAGGGCGGTCGCGGCGGCGACACGCGTTCCTGATGGTATCGGTCGACCAGCCGGACTCCTCGGGCGCGCGCCGACCGCCGGCCGGCCCGCGGCCGTCGGCTTGAAGGGCCGATCCGACGGCGGGGCACCCTTCGGGTCGACCGAGGGACGCAGCGCGGGGCCGGGTCGGGCCCCTTTGGCCGGGGGCGCCGCCTTGCTGACCGGGGTCAGCATCTGGGAGTACCGCGCGTAGAGCTTCTGCGCCGTCTCGATGGTCTTCTCGGTCGGAGTGCCGGAGAGTCGGAGGAGCCAGACCAACTCGACGGGGTGTTGTTTGTATTCGCAGGCCATCGCGAGCGCGATCGGGACCAGATACCGGTTCGTGGAAGGTGGCAGCTCCTGGTCTGTTGCCACCTTTCGATTCAGACGGAGAACCATTCGGTTGTAGTACCAGAGCGCGACGCTTCCGACCTGGCGGGCGAGCTCCGGGCTCAGACCCGTCCGCTGCGCACGGGAGAGGATCGTGTTCCTCGCCCAGGAGTTCGTGCCGATGAGTGGCCCGGTTTCAGCGCTCGAAGGGGGTGGGGAGGTGGGGGGAGTGGGACCGGGATTCGGAGTTCCCTCCGAGTTCCCGATCCCATTCGGCTTTTCCATTCGCTCTTCGCTCCGCGGTCGTCCCGGCCCGCACGGGCCCGGGCCCGTCCTCGACGGA
>JBGOSQ010000080.1:0-6569 GCA_041476045.1 Thermoplasmata archaeon
GAAGCTGGTCGGCAACCTCGGGATCGGACTCCTCAAGCCCGGTCTCCTCGTCTCGTCGGAGATCCTCAACATGATGGACACGTACTTCCGGATCATCAACATCGACAACGCCCCGTGCATCTACGGGATCCGGCCGAGGACCACCATCTACTCGATCTCGGTCGACAGCGAGAAGGGCCCGCCGCACGCGAAGCTGACCCCGATCGTCTGAGCTAGAACGCTCCGGGGAAGCCGGGCCACAGGTAGAGCCCGAGCGAGAGCGCGATCCCCGGGGCCAGGGTCATCGCCATGTCGTCGTCGTAGTACGGCAGCTTCGGCCGCTCGACCGCGATGGCGATCACGCCCGCCACCCCCGCTGCGGCGATCGCCGGCCCCAGCGACCATCCTCCGACGCCGAGGAAGCACCCGAGCGCGATCACGGCGTAGAGGGCGAGCGGCAGTCCCCAGAGCCACCGGCGGCCGATCCCCCGGCGAAGGCGGAGCTCCCCGATCAACGGATCGATGAGCGCGGTCCCGATCACGACGGCGAACGCGACCGGTCGCGGGAAGGCGAGGACCGCGACGACAAGGGCGACCGCGAAGTACGCGTAGCTCGCGACGCGGTTGCGTTCCCACGGACGGATCGTCGGAAGTTCGAGTCCCGCGCGCAGTCGGAGGGCCTCCATCACGAGGACCGCGGCGAGCGCGAGGAGGAGCGCCTCTTCGTTGGTGAGGATCAGGAAGAACCGCGGCGGGAGCAGGTAGTACAAGAGGACGATCGCGCCGACGAAGTGGAGGACGCGCCGCCAGATCCGGTCCCCGAGCTCCGGGCCACCACCGAAGCGGGCGCCGAGCCAGGCGCGCCATCTCCCCCCGGTGTGGAGCCGTACGTGCATCGGTCCCTCGGGAGCGCCGGGTCGTAAGGAGCTTTCCACGCCCGCCCGTCGCGAGGCCGAACCTTTTTCCCCGTCGCTCCATGGGCCGGGGGATGAAGGTCACGGTCCTCGTCGGGAGCAAGTCGGACCTCGAGACCGCCGAGAAGGTCCGGGCACGGCTCACCGAGTTCGGCGTCGCGTGCGAGGTCCATGTCGCGTCCGCGCATCGGAATCCCGAGAAGGTCGATCGGCTCGCGGCGGACCCGGCGACGGACGTCTTCATCGCGATGGCGGGTCTCTCCGCCGCGCTCCCGGGCACCGTTGCTGCCCGGACGCTCAAGCCCGTCATCGGAGTTCCGCTCCACCGGGGTCTCGGGCTCGACAGCCTCCTCTCCGTCGTGCAGATGCCCCCTGGCGTGCCGGTCGCCGCGGTCGGTCTCGACAACGCCGAGAACGCCGCGCTACTGGCGACGGAGATCCTCGCGCTCAAGTACCCCGCCCTCACCGCGGTCCTCCAGCAGTATCGCGCCCGATGGCGAGAGGAGCCGGCGGACTCGAGCGGAGCCGCTCCGTGAGGGACCCGGCGAAGTTTCGCACCGAGTCCGTCGAGCGATTGCGCGCCGAGAACCCGGGGAACGTCGTCGTCGCCGCGAGCGGGGGCATCGACAGCACCGTCGCGGCCCTGCTCACCCAGGAGGCGCTCGGGGATCGCTGCCACTCGCTCTTTGTCGATACGGGTCTCCTGCGCGCCGGCGAGGTCGAGCGCGTCACCTCGTACTTCCGCGCGAGCGGGCTTCATTTCGAGGTCGTCGAGGCCTCGGAGCGCTTCTTCCGCACGCTGCAGGGCGTGATCGACCCGGAGGAGAAGCGACGGCGGATCGGCACCGCCTTCATCCGAATCTTCGAGGAGGCGGGTCAACGGTACCACACCGATCGCCTCGTCCAGGGGACCATCGCTCCGGATTGGATCGAGAGCGGCGGGGCGCTCCGCGACACGATCAAGACCCACCACAACGTCGGCGGGATCCCCAAGGACAGCACGCTCCACCTCGTGGAGCCGCTCCGCGACCTCTACAAGGACGAGGTGCGCGCGATGGCGACGCTGCTCGGCGTGCCCGAGGCGCACCGACAGCCGTTCCCCGGCCCGGGCCTCGCCGTCCGGGTCAACGGGCCGATCACGCCCGAACGCGTCGCGCGGGCGCGCGTCGCCAACGCGATCGTCGAGGAGGAGGTCGAGCGCGCGGTCGCCGAGGGGCGGATCCCGCGACCGTGGCAGTTCTTCGCGGTGCTCCTCCCGGTCCGGACCGTGGGCGTCATGGGGGACAACCGCGTCTACGGCGAGGCCGTGAGCGTCCGGATCGTCGAATCGATCGACGCGATGACGGCGACCGCGATGCATCTCCCCTTGGAGCTCCTTCGGACGATCTCCGAGCGCACCACGCGCGAGCTCTCCGGCCACGTCACGCGCGTGCTCTACGACATTACCGACAAGCCGCCCGCGACGATCGAGTGGGAATGACCGACCCCACGCCCCCGGACGGTCTCCACTGCCCGTTCTGCGGTCAGCTCGAGAGCGACCGGATCGATATCGACGGTCGCCGCTTCCTCGTCTTTCCCTGCCAGTTCACCCCCGAGGTCGACCCGACGCTTCGGGACGACCAGTTGGCCGCGCTCCTCACGAAGGAGTACGAGGGACGAGGACCGAAGTTCTTCCAGGGGACCTGCGACCGGCTGCACCTCTACGTGACGAAAGGCGCCGGAGCGCGCGCGCTCGGCGCGCCCGTCGACGCGCCGCCGTAGGCAACGCGGGACCTACGCGGGGACCGCGACGCGGCCGATCCGCGCGAGCGCCGAATCCGTCGACACCAGGTGCCGCGGTAGTCCGAGCTCCTCGGGCGTCGCGCCGAGCGCGAGCCCGACGAGCTGCGGGAGGTGGAAGACCGGCATCTGGAGCTCGTGGCCGACCTCCTTCTCCGCCTTGTTCTGGAACGAGTCCAAGGAGATGTGGCAGAGCGGGCACGGGGTCGCCATCGCGTGGGCCCCGTGGGCCTTCGCATCGTCGATCTGCGTCGCGGCGATCCGGTTCGCCGTCCCCTCCTTGACGAAGAGGATCGGGAAGCCGCAGCACATCACACGTCCCCGGTAGAGGACCGGCTCGGCGCCGAGGGCGGAGATCAGGTCCTCGAAGGAGTGGGGCTCCTCCGCGCTTTCGCTCCCGATCTCCTGGGTCGGTCGGAGCAGGTGGCAACCGTAGAACGCCCCCACCTTGAGGCCCTTCAGCGGGCGGGTGACGAGCTTCTGAATCGCCGCCGTCCCGATCTCCTGGGTGAGCACTTGGAGCATGTGCTTCACCTGGGTCTTGCCGGAATACGCGACGCCGATCTGGCGGAGCGCCCCGTCGACGCGCTCGCGGACCTTCGGGTCCCCCATGTGGTGGTTCGCGAGGGTCAGCATCCCCGTGCACGTCGAGCAGATCGTCAGGATGTCGAGGCCGGCCTTCTCGGCGATCGCGAGGTTGCGCGCGTTCAACGCGGTGTTCAGCGTCGCGTTCGCCTCGTCGACGAAACCGGAGCCACAGCACGAGAAGTTGTGGAACTCGACGAGCTCGATCCCGACCTTCTTCGCGACCCACCGGGTCGCCATGTCGAGCTCCTTCCCGGACGCCTGGGCGACGCATCCGGGGTAGTAGGCGAGCCTCATGGCGGCTCCTCGCGCGGCGGATCATCGAGGAGCTGGTAGAGCTTCTCGACCTCCTCGTGCCCCGCGATCTTCTTCGGGGACTTGAGGAGTTCCGGTTTCTTGCGGGCGAGCTTGAGCCCCTGGGGGATCTGCGAGAGCATCTCGAGCGGACCCGAGGTCTGCCGGACCAGCTTCAGCTCGTTGAGGGTCCCGGTCGCTCGGAGATTGTCCTTGAAGCCGATCGCGTGGCGCGAGCCCGGCTCCGTCCCGCCCTGGACCTGGACGGCCATCTCTTTGAGATCGCGAATGCGCTGCGAGGGCTGCACATCCTTCGGGCACGCCTCGGTGCAGAGATGGCATCGGAGGCAGAGCCACAGCCCCTCGGTCTGGATCTTGACCAGACGCTCCCGGTGCGCACCGTCGCGCGGGTCGACGACGAACCGGTAGAGCTTCGCGAGCGCCATCGGGCCGGGGAACTCGGCGTCGGCCTCGACCGCCGGGCACGCCGAATAGCAGGCGCCGCAGGCAATGCAGCGGGGCGTCTCCTTGAACATCTCGACCTGTGCGGGGGACATCGGCGACTCCTGTCCCACCGGCATCGGGTGGTCCGGGTCGGCGATGAGGTGCGGCTCGATACGCGTGTACTTCCCCCAGAACGGCCCCATCTCGGTCACGAGATCGCGGAGCACCGGCAGGTTGCGCATCGGATCGACGACGATCCGGCCGTGGCGCTCGATCTCCGGCCCGATCGGCGTCTGGCACGCGAGCCGGCTCTTCGAGTTGACGATCATCGCGCACGATCCGCAGATCGCGCTGCGGCAGGAGAATCGGAGCGTGAGGGTCGGGTCGAGCTCGTCGCGGATGCGGAGAAGTCCGGAGAGGACGGGGGTGTGGGGAGCGAGGTCGAGGGTGTAGCGCTGGTAGCGCGGCGCCGCGTCGGTGCCGGGATCGTATCGGTACACGTCGAAATGGGCCGTCACCGTGTCGGTCGGCATCAGTACACCCGCTCTTTGGGATCCCATCGCGTGTACGCGACCGGAGAGTAGGAAAGCATCGGACCGTCCGGCGTCTTCACCGCGAGCGTGTGGCGCATCCACGCCGCGTCGTCGCGCTCGGGGAAATCCACGCGAGCGTGGGCGCCGCGGCTCTCGGTCCGGGCGATCGCGCCGACGACGATCACCTCGGCGAGCTCGAGCATGTGGCCGGTCTCGAGGGCGTCGGAGAGGTTGAGGTTGTAGCGCTTCGAGGGATCCGCGATCCGGACCGATCGGTACCGCTCCTTGAGCGCGCGGACCTCGGTGAGCGCCCGCGCGAGCTCAGCCGGCACCCGGAAGATCCCGACGAGTTCGTCCATCGTCCGCTGCATCTCGATCCGGAGCCGGGCGGGGTCCTCGCCGTCCTTCCGCTCGCCCATCCGATGCACCCGCGTTGTCTCGCGCTCGAGGTCGTCGCCGCCGATCTCTACCGCGGGGGCGCGCGCGACGTAGGCGGCGGCGGACTCGCCGGCCTGCTTGCCGAAGACGAGGGTCTCCAAGAGCGAGTTCCCTCCCAATCGGTTCGCGCCGTGGATCGACACGCACGCCGCCTCGCCGGCGGCGAAAAGACCGGGGATCGTGGTCTCGCCCCGAATGTTCGTGGAGACTCCGCCCATCATGTAGTGCTGCGCGGGCATCACGGGGATCGGTTCGGTCACCGGATCGACCCCCGCGAAATTACGGCAGAAATCGCAGATCTCCTGGAGCCGGCCCTCGATCCGCTCGCGACCGAGGTGCATCAGCTCCAGGTGGACGTAGGGCCCGGGGAACCCCCGACCCTCCTTGACCTCGGTCCAGATCGCGCGCGAGACGACGTCGCGCGATGCGAGATCGAGGACGTGGGGGGCGTAGCGGGCCATGAACCGCTCGCCGGAGGCGTTCTTCAGGATCCCGCCCTCGCCGCGCGCGCCCTCGGTGATCAGGATCGACGACTCGAGGAGCGCGGTCGGGTGGAACTGGACGAACTCCATGTCCTTGAGCGCCGCTCCGGCCTCGTACGCGGCGGCGATCCCATCCCCCGTGCACGAGTGCGCGTTCGTCGTGCGCCCGTAGATGCGGCCCGCGGGTCCCGTCGCGATTACGACCGTAGGCGCGGCGATGGCGGCGAAGTCCCCATGCTGCCGGTCGAACGCCACGATCCCTTGGATCCGGCCGTCGCGGACGATCAGTCGGGTGAGGTCCCACTCCTCGTAGAGGGTGAAGGTCTCGGTGCCGAGCCGTTCGTAGAGCGCCTGGAGGAGGGCGAGGCCCGTCCGGTCGGCCGCGTAGATCGTTCGCGGGAATCCGGCGCCGCCGAACGGGCGGCGCGCGAGGCTCCCATCGTCGGCCCGGGAGAAGATCGTCCCGAAGTGCTCCATCTCGACGACCGTCGGGCCGGCCTCGCGGCAGAAGAACTCGATCGCGTCCTGGTCTCCGAGGTAATCCGATCCCTTCACCGTGTCGTAGATGTGGGTGTCGACGGAGTCCTCCTTCCCGATGGCCGCGTTGATCCCCCCCTGGGCCGCGCCGGAGTGGGAGCGGAGCGGGTGGAGCTTCGAGACCACCGCGACGTCCAAGCCCGCGGTGACCGCAGCGAGCGCTGCCCGTTGGCCGGCGAGCCCCGCGCCGACCACGACGACATCGTGCCGCTGCATCGTGAGAAACCGGCGCTCCTCATAGGTCCGGGGCTAAAATCTTTCCCGGCAGCCCGGTCCACCTCGTCGAGGGCAAGTGAACGGGTTGGGCCGGCCCCACCGGGCCGGCCCATCGGGATCGATCTACTGGAGCGGGGGCGGAGGGCTCCCCGAGGGCGGCGGCGGGGGAGGCGGGCTGCCCACCATCATCGGGGCCATCGGGGGGGGCGTCCGGCGCTTCGGCATGACCACCAGGACCACGACCAGGACGATCACGACGAGGATCGTGACCGCGACGCCGACGGCGATCCATACGAAGGTCGAGATCGCCGTGTTCACGGAGGGGCATCCCCCCGTGCCGCAATTGCTGCCACCGCCGCCACCGAGGC
>JBGOSQ010000081.1:0-6546 GCA_041476045.1 Thermoplasmata archaeon
ATCGGTCTACGAGTCGCTCTTCTCCCACGGCGCGAAGAAGCGCTACGTCGGACGGACCGCCTGGCCCAAGGAGGAGCTCGTCATCCGCGGCTACGAGACCCGGCGCACGGACGCCTTCGATTTTCAATCGGAGGCGCTCCTCGAGATCTTCGACCTCGTCCTCAAAGGGGACACCGACCGCGCGGTCGCGCGAGCGCGCGAGCTCGTCACCCAGTGCCGCGACGGCGACGTCCCTCCGCCGAAGCTCGTCGTCGCCCGGTCGGTCCGGTCGGAGGAGCAGTACAACGAGGCGACCCGCGACGCGCTTCCGTTCCTTCGGGTGTTCCGTCAGCTCAAGGAGGAAGGGTACGACGTGATCCCGGGAATGAAGGTCGCGTGGATCGTCACCGACGCGCGGAAGACGCCGCAGGAGATCGAGCCGTGGATCGAGGGGCGCGCGCTCCTGAAGCGGCCCGACTACGCCTACTACGCGGACCGGGTCGCCCAGACCCTCGCGCGCGTGACGGAGGTCTTCGATTGGGACGCAGCGGCCCTGCTCGGCGGGTCGCGCCAGCGCCGGCTCGGTACTGACGAGGCGCCCACCGCCCCCGCGGGCAAAGGGGCGTCGGAGCCGGCAACGCTGGACACGCCGGTCTCCGACCTCGGCATCGGCCCGGCCAAGCGCCGCCGCAAGACCCGATCCCTCGCTGAGTTCCCATAGGCGAGACGGCGGCGAGCCTTCCGACGCTAAGTCGTCCCCGAGTACCTCGGGGTCCACGCCGCGTGGCTCCCACGGAGTGCAATGAGACCGCCTCCCACCGCGATCGGGATGCCCGAGAGGGCGAGCCACGTCGAGGTCTGCCCGAGGACGGTGACGGCGACGATCAGCGTGAAGACCGGGATCGTCGCCATCAGCAGCGCGGGCAGGAAGATCCCCGCGAGCTCGATCGACTTGAAGTAGAACACGTTGGCGAGGCAGAAGCTCGTGAGGCCGAGACCGACGAGGAGGAGGCCGTCCCGGAGGGATCCGACCTCGAGGCCGGCCACCCCGCCGGGGAGAAATGGGCTGATGAGCAGGGTCCCGACGACGGCGACGAGCATCGACTGTCCGACGACGGCGTTCGAGGGGACGGTGAGGCTCGCGCGCGCGCTCAGCAGGAAATACAGCCCGACGGTGAGCGGGACCGACGGCGCCACGAGCCACCCGAACCCGTGGATCGATTCCGCCTCGCGGCCGCCGAGGATCGTCAGCGTCGCCCCCGCGATGCTCAGCGCGAGGCCGCCCAAGAAGAACGGGGATCGCGCCCGATCCGCTCCCTCTCGGTAGATCGCGATGAGGAGGACCGGCGTGAGCGCCGCGTCGCCGACGAGCGAGAGGAGCGAGGTGTCCACGGGGCCGGCGACGTACGTCGACGCGAGGACCGAGATCTGCATCCCCATGAGGAGCGCGCTCCGGACGTAGGACATCGGGGACCGGAAGAGCGCCACGAACTCCCGGAGATGCCCGCTGTAGGCGGCGACCCCCGCGAAGAGGAGTCCGGCGGCGAGAAAGGGCCACGTCAGGATCGCCGGCGGCGAAGAGCCGACGGAGAGGACGAAGATGTAGTACGTCGCCCAGATGAACGCGGCCGTGACCGCGAGGGCGGCGGCCGCGCGCGGCCGCCCGGAACTCTCGGTCATCGCGGGGGGAATCGATTCGCTCCTAAACCTGTTTGGAGGCGGCAGGGATGCGGTCGCAGGCAGCCCACGATCAGGCGTAGCTCGTGTAACGGAGCCGGGCGCCGGGAAGATCCACGCCAGCCCCACGATCGATGCGACCCACCACAAGCGCGTCCGCGGCTCCGGCACGTCGGAGCCTCTGCCGGACCTCGGTCACGGCCGACGGTGCGAGCACGACGACGAACCCGACGCCCATGTTGAACGTCTGATAGAGCTCCTGCGGGGCGATCGCACCGCGCTCGCGTGCCCATTCGAAAAGGCCGGTGGGCTCGGGCCAGCCCTCGAGCACGAACCGGACGCGCCGGTTCAGCCGGACGAGGTTCCGGACGCCGCCGCCGCTGATGTGCGCGAGGCCGTGCACGCCGGGATGGTCCGCAATGGCCTCGATCGGCCGCACATAGATCCGCGTCGGAGCGAGGAGCTCTTCTTCCAGCGGGACGGTCGCGCCGGTCCGTCGCCGTCGGAGCTTCGCGCGATCCCCGCCCACGAGCCGTCGCAAGAGCGTGTAGCCGTTCGCGTGGAATCCGCTCGACGGGATCCCGATCACGACGTCCCCGGGCCGGATCCGGTTCCCGAGGATCGGACGGCGGCCGCGCGGGAAGAACCCGATCGCGGTGCCACCGAGATCGGTACCCGAGACCAGGTCCGGGACCACCGCGGTCTCGCCTCCGAGGAGCGCACAGCCTGCGGCGCGGAGTCCCCGATCCAGTCCGCGGCCGATGGCGCCGAGGACCGGCCCCCTCGGGCGGGCGAGCGAGATGCAATCGACGAACCCGCAGGGCCGGGCCCCGACCGCGGAGAGGTCGTTGACGTTCACCGCCACGACGTCCTCGCCGAGGCCCTCCCAGCGCCCGGTCTCCTCCGCGAGCAGGACCTTCGTACCGACGGTGTCGGTGGTGATCGCGATCGTCTCACGGCCGATCCGGACCATGCCGGCATAGTGACCGGGGACCTCCAGCACGACGCCCGACGTCCGGGGAGGCCGATACGACACCGAGGCGAGGAGCGCGGAGAGCCCGTGCTGGATCGAGGTGCGGTCGACGCCGGAGCGCGCGTACGTCCACGCCCGGCTCCTCCGCGGCTTCGCCATCCGTCCTACGGAGGGACCGGCCAAGAAATAGGTGGCGGCCCTCGCCGCGGCCCATCGCGGCCGCCCGGCCTATAATCTACCCCCGCATGGGCGCGGCGATGGCACTTGGCCCGAGGGCCGGAGCGGGGCGCTCCCGAGGAGAGGGAGGCGCGCTCGTGCCCGACGTCGTCGTCGCGGGGCGCGCGTACTACGGCGGGAAGCTCCAGGCCGTCGAGATCGGGATCGACTCCGAAGGCCGGATCGCGCGAATCGCGCGCACCGTCAGCGGGGGCGAACGCCGGGACTACGGGGACCTGGTCCTCCTCCCCGCCGCGACCGACCTGCACGTGCACTTTCGCGAACCGGGTCGGGGAGAGGCTGTAGAGACCTTCCCCGGCGGGACGCTCCAGGCCGCGCTCGGCGGCGTCGCGCTCGTCGGGGACATGCCGAACAACGACCCCCCTATCGACTCGCTCGAGCGGCTCCGCGAAAAGTCGGCGCGGGCACGCGGGCGAATTGCGGTCGACGTCCTGCTGTACGCTTCCGCCCAACCCGGCGCCCCCATCGACGATCTCGCTACAGAGGCGGGAGCGTTCAAACTCTATCTCAGCCCGACCACCGACATCGGCGACGCCCCCGGGCGGGCAGAGATCCGACCGATCCTCGAGAGCGTGGCCCGCACCGGCCTCCCGCTCTCGGTCCACGCCGAGGATCCGACGCTGTTCCGGCCCGATGCGCCGCCCACGAGCCTCGACGCGTGGGACCTGGCCCGGCCGATCGAGGCGGAGCGCCGCGGGGTGGAGGAGCTCCTTCCGGCTCCTACGTCGCTCCGTCTGCACGTCGCCCATGTCACCGAGCCGACGATCGCCGCGCGTCTGCGCGCAGGGGGCCATTCGTTCGAGGCGACCCCTCACCACCTGCTCCTCTCGACCCGGTCCGGTCGCGACGCGCGCTGGAAGGTCAACCCGCCCCTGCGACCGGATGCGGTGCGCGTTGCGCTGTGGGACGAATTTCGTGCGGGAAGGGTACCGTGCCTCGCGAGCGATCACGCCCCGCACTCCGCCTCCTCCAAGGAGCTGCCCTTCCCCAGGGCCCCGAGCGGCGTGCCCGGGGTCGAGACGATGCTACCGTTGTTGCTCGAGGAGGTCCGACGCGGGACGCTGGAGCTCCCGGTGCTTCTCGCCGCGGCCTGCGATCGACCCGCCCGATGGCTGGGCGTGCCGCTGGGTCGCATCGCGGTGGGTCACAGGGCGGATCTCCTCGTCGTCGACTTCCGGGATCGTCGCCCCCTCCGGGGCGAGGATCTCCACGCGAGCGTCGGCTGGACGCCCTTCGAGGGACGGACCGCCGTGTTCCCCCGCCATCACCTTCGGGCCGGCAGTCCGATCGTCGAGGACGGCGAGTTCGTGGGCGCGCACGCCGGCGAGATCGTGCGGCCGGAGTACGCGGTCGGCCGCGACGCTCATCTTCCCGAATTCCGGTAGAGACGGTCCGGTCCCGGTCCCCAGGGGGGACCGGACGATCTTACGAGGGCGGGGACGGCGGGCCCGAGGCGGACGACGGGCCGGGTTCGGTTGCCGGTGCGGAGGACCCGCCGCTCCGAACGCGTCGCGGCGGGAAGCCGGGCGCGAGGACGCCGCGCCATCGCAGGGCGATGTAGACCAGCAGGACGACGAGCCCGACCGCCGCGAAGTAGTCGGCGACGTGGAACCACGACTGGACCAGGGTCCACCTCTCTCCGAGGTAGTAGCCGGCGTACATCAGCGCGATCGTGAACGGCGTCGCTCCGACGAGCGTGTAGACACCGAACCGCACCGGCTCCATCTTCGAGGTTCCCGCGGGGTAGCTGATGTAGCTGCGGACGATCGGAAGGAGACGCGCGATGAGGACGGTGCCCTCGCCGTGCCGAGCGAACCAGACGTCCATGGCGCGCAGGTGCTTCGGGTCGAGGCGGATGATCCCCTTCGGCCCTTCCACGAGGTGGCGCCCGTAGCGTCCGACGGCGTAGGCGATGTACGCCCCGAGGACCCCGCCGGCGAGCGCGGCCCCGAGTCCGTCGCCCCAGCCGTAGTTCCCGGAGTAGATCATGAACCCCGCAAAGGGGAGGATGATCTCCGAGGGGAGCGGCGGGAACCCGAAGCTCTCGACGGTCATCAGGCCCAGGAGGGCGAGAATGCCCCCCGCGGCCATCGCGGTGGTGATCAGCGTGACGACGGTCTCGATGATCGGGAGGCTCACCATCGGGGCGCAGCTTCCTCAGGATCGGACGGTTTCGGAGAGGACGAGCTCAAAGGGGGTCCGAAGGCGTGCATCGGTCCGGGCCGGGATCCCCCGGAACTCGAGCGGGGTGGCGCAGCCTCCGCACGCGACCGCCGGGCGCTGCCGCCCCAAGGCGATCGAGAGCGGGATGCCCGCCGCGATCTCGCGCACCAAACGGGGGGCGCGGTCGATCGCGTCGGCCAGCTCCCGGAGGAGGGCCTCCTCGTTCTCCCGTTCGCGCGCCGCGGCGTCCATCGGAGGTAGAAGGGGCGGCAGGGCACTTAACCGAAGCGTGGCGGTCGCGCTACTGCGAATCCGTCCCCTCTTCCTCGCCGTCGGCGGGAGGGGGGGTCTTCGGCTGCGGCTTGCCGCGCTGGAGGATCTCGCCGCTGATCTTGTCGAGCTCCTGCATCAGGGAATCGATGTCCGCACCGCCTTCCGAGGGTGCGGCGCCCTCGGCCCCCGGCACGGCGGGGGGCGCGTGGCCAACGTCCTCCGGGCTCTCGAGGTAATCGGGCGCGACGCCGCTCGAGGGACCCTCGGGCGCGCCTTCGGGGCCGCCGGCGGCTCCGGACGTCGGACCGCTCCACGCCTCGACGGCCTCGGGCGGTGTCGGGGAGCGACGGCGGCGCAGGAGCAGGACGGCTCCCAAGGCGGCGGCCACGAGGACCAGGGCGCCCAGGAGCACGTACCAGAGCGTCGCGGGCCCGTTATCGGTGGTCGGGCAGTTGCCGTACGGACAGCTGGTGTCGGCGGGGATCGCGCCGGTATTTGGGAGGAAAGCGAGGAGCAGAACGGCAGCGATCACCGTCAGGCCGAGGACGGTGGAGAGCATGGGTCGGCCTGATTCTGAAGGAGGCATGTGATGACCAAAGGGGAAGGCTGCCTGTACCTTACCTCCCCTGATATGTAAATCCTCCTCATTCGCCTGCGCTGGAACTCACCCGATTCTCTCCCGAGCGGTTCCATCGTTCACCGTTCAGGGACCGGAGCAATCCCTTGCTGCCTCCCGCCTCTTCTCCTTTGTGCGGATTTTTCGCGGGCTCGTCCTTCCCTTGGCGGCACCCCTCCCTCCATCCTTGCTCTCGCTGATGGCCGATTATCGTCTCCTCACGAACGAGGTCCTTCGGGAGGCGCTCCGGTCCGGAAAGACCTCTCGGGGGGCGCTCTCGAGGTTCGCTCGAGACCGAGCCCTCGTTCACCAACTCACCGGCCAGCACGCCGTCGTGGCCTCGAATCTCGCGCTCTCCCTCGCCCGGGGGCACCGCCGCCGTCTCGCGCGCGGACTCCTCTCCCGAGTGCCCTACGTCCGGCGAGCTTTCGTTCGGACAGATCCGACGACATTCCACTTTGACCCGGACACAGGCAAAATCCGACTCTCCCTTCGTCGCGGCGTATGGTGCTCCTGGATGGTGGGGGTAGCTCCCTACCATCGGGAGGCATTGGCGAGAACGGGGGCTCGCGTGAAACAACTTCACGTCGACGAACGTCGAGTGATCCTGACCCTTGAACTCCCGGCG
>JBGOSQ010000082.1:0-6420 GCA_041476045.1 Thermoplasmata archaeon
AAGCGAAAGCACTCCTGGGCGCGAAGGCCGCCCCGACCGGGACGATGAACGTGGTCCTCGACCCGAGCACGACCGGAACCTTCGCCCACGAGTCGTTCGGCCACGGGACCGAGGCCGATCAGCTCCTGCGGGGCCGGTCGTACCTGCAGCCCCTTCTCGGCGAGATCGTCGCGCCGGAGTGCCTTACGCTCGTCGACAGCGGTGTGCTCCCGGGCGGGTGGGGTTCCATCTTCTTCGACGACGAGGGGCACGCCGCGCAACGGACCGTGCTCGTCGACCGGGGGCGGTTCGTGGAGGTCCTCCACGATCGCGAATCAGCGGCCGAGCTCCACCGTCGCCCGACGGGCAACACGCGGCGCGCGGACTTCCTTGGCCGACCGTTCGTGCGGATGACGAACACGTACGTCGAGCCCGGCGACAACTCGATGGAGGAGCTCGTCGCGGAGGCGAAGGACGGCGTCCTCCTGCAGAACTTCACGAGCGGGATCGAGGACCCGCTGGGCGGCAACATGCAGCTCAAAGTGAAGAAGGGCCGACGGATCGAGGGCGGCGAGCTCACCGAGATCTTCTCGTCGATGGCCCTCTCCGGGAAGGTCCTGGAGTTCCTAAAGGATATTCGCGGCGTGAGCCGCGCGAGCGATGTGGCCCACAGCCCCGGGTTCTGCGGCAAGGGGCACACCGACATGCTGATGACCGGCACCGGCGGCCCGTACCTCCTTTCCCGCGCAGTGGTGGGGCCGGCATGAGCGGCTCTGCTGACGCCGCGTTCACTGCCTTCCACGCCGCCGACCGGCTTCGCCCCAAAGCACAGCCGCCGTGGGAGGTCTATGGGGAGAAGATCCGTCGCTACGAGATCCATCTCAGCGGGACCCGGACCGAGATGGTCCGCGCGCCGATCGAGCTCGAGGGGTTCGGGCTTCGCGTGTTCCGACGCTCGGACGACCAGCTGGGCGTCGGCGTCGCAGCGAGTACCTCGCTCAGCGACGCGGCGGTCCTGGCCGCGCTGGACGAGGCCGAGGCGGTCGCCCGACACGCTCGGTTCCCCGCGCGGCGGATCGAGCTCCCCGCCACGGCCGGTCACCCCGCGTCGGTCGAGGCGGTCGACCGCGAGACGTGGGAACGACCGGTCGACGCGATGCAGCGGATCGCCCACGCGCTCCTCGCGCCGATGGAGGGACGCCCGAACGTAGTCCCCAGCTTCGGATCGGTACGTCTCAGCCTGACCGATACCACCCTCACCAACTCCGAGGGGCTCCACCGGCGCTTCTCGCACACGATGATGGAGTACGAGTTCGCGGTCAAGGCGACCGGGGGCCCGACCGGCGCCCCCCCGGGCGAATATTGGGTCAACCAGCGCGCGCGGCGGCTGCCCTCCGACGGAGAGCTCGCACGCGACGTCGATCGCTGGTGTCAGCTCGCCCAGGACGTTCGGGGTGCGAAGGGACCGGGCACCGGCCCCACGCGGGTGGTTCTGCCCCCCGGGGTCCTGGCGGATATCGTTCCGGCGATCGTCGGATTCCGGATGTCGGGTGCCGCCCAACTTCGCAAGATGTCCCCCACGCCGGGCTCCGTCGTGGGCTCGCCGCAGGTCACTCTCACGGACGACGGTCTCCTTCCGTACGGCATCGGAACGGCTCCTTGCGACGACGAGGGGGTCGCCCAGTCGCGCCGGCCGCTGATCGAGGCCGGGATTTCAGGAGGTTCGATTCACGACCTCCTCCACGCGAGCGCGCTCGGCGACGGCCCCACCGGCAACGGCCGCCGCGACTCCGTCCTCTTCCCATCGTGGTTCCACTTCACTGCGGCACCGGCTCCCAACCCGACCACGATCGTCGTTGCCCCCGGGCAGGGCGGCACCGAGGAGGAGCTCCTGGAGGCCTGCGGGGAGGGGATCTGGATCGACCAGCTCGGCTACGCGTTCCCGGACCCGCTCTCGGGCGCCTTTGGCGGCGAGATCCGCGCGGCCTACCGGATCCGCAACGGGAAGAAGGCCGAGCCGCTGCGCGGCGGCACCCTGGGCGGGGTCGTCTTCGCGGGGCCGGGCGAACCTTCGCTGCTCGCGTCCATCGAATCGGTGGGGTCCCGACCCGCGATGTCGGGTAGCCTCTACTCCCCGTCGATCCTCGTCAACGGTGTGACCGTCGCCGGGGCCTGAGCGGGCCGTTCTACTTCAGCCGGACCAGCACGGTCTGGCAATTCGGGCAGCGCGCTCCGGGAAGGTTTGCGGAGTAGGTCCCCATGAACCCCGTGCCGACCAGCACCTCGAGCCCCTTGGGGCGGAGTCGCGAGGTGGCGGCGTCGTGCGCCCAGTAGATCCCGGAGCCGTTCGTCGTCGAGATGAACCCCTTCTCAGTGGGGCCCCCGCACGTGGCGCACTTGTCGTCGGCCATCGATGGTTCGGTCGACCCACGAGGGTCGGGTATCTCTCCTTTTCGGATGTGGGGCAGCGAGAAGCAGAGGGCGGTCGCGGAAGGTGCAGCGGCGGGGTCAGCGGGTTCGAGAAGTAGAAAAACACGGCCCCCGCAGCGTCCGGGTAACGCCGCGGGGGCCTCCGATCATCGTGATGTCGTTAGAGTCCGATTACGCTCATTTACTCGCTCCGAAAGGAGTTCGGGTGCGTGCGAAGGGGGCGCCGTCGCCAGGTCGCTGCGATCGGGGCGAGCCAGGTAGGCCAGAGGGCCTCCGAGCGTCCGATCGGCGGCGTCGCCATAGCGAAGAGGAGCTCGCGCGTGGCCACCGGGGGTCGGCGGTTCCGCGGAGCCTGCTTCTCCGTCGCCGGCAGGTCGATCGTGGAGAGCATCACAGGTAGTCCTCCAGGTAGGAGGGCATCGGCCAGGGCACGGTCAGGGCCGAGGACTTGCGCGGCGGGAGCGGGGTCGGGAGGGGCGGCTCGGTCCGAACGCGCTCGGGACGCGGGCGGCTCTCGCCGTAGCTCGGGATCGGGAGGAGTTCATCGAGGTCGATCGTGCCCGTCATCACCGGCATGGAGCCGAACACAACGGCGGGGCACTCGGACTTGGCACCCAGGAGGCCGAAGCGCCGCCCGGGGTGGACCTGACCGCACGCGGAGCAGACGTCCGACTGGGCCAGCATCGTGCTGATCCCGCCGACATATCCGCCGCTCTCCGCCGCGCGCGTCATTGCAAGGAGGACTGGGGCGTTTAGCCTACTTAAAGCTCGGGAGTTAGTTTTTACAAAATAACTCTAAGTAGCTCCTCTCGCCATACCCTGAGACGCCGTGCCCCAGGTCACCTACGTCTCGGCGGAGATCCTCGACTACGTCGAGACGCACGCTCCCCCCGCCGAGGAGGCATTCGGGATCAGCCAGCGGGAGCTCGCGAAATCGTTGGGATACCACCCCTGCTCGATGTCCCGGCCCCTTTCGGACCTGGTCGGGAAAGGGTACCTACGGACGCGGCGCGGCATCGTCCGGGGAGGCCAGCGTAAGCAGCTCGTCTACTCGCTGACGGAGGAGGGCCGGGACCACCTCCGAAGCCGAACCCGGGACGTTCCGATGCTCTCGGGGGCCATCCCGCCACCCCCCAACCCGTTCCTCGGACGGAAGAAGGAGCTCCAGGACCTGCTGAGCTACTCCCAGGAGGGTGGGGCGGCCGTCTTCGTCGAGGGGACCGCGGGGATGGGCAAGACCGCCCTCGTGGCGCGCCACGTCCGACGGCTCAAGGCGGGCCGGGTGCCGTTCTGGTTCACCGTCCGGAGCGGAAGCTCTTCCCGCCACTTCACCATCGCGCTCGCCCGCGCCCTTTCCAGCATCGGCGCCCAACAGCTCGCATACTACTCCCAGCTGCCGCGGCAGCCCGTCGGCCGCGAAGTGGCCGACCTGGCGTCGCGATCCCTAGATAGCCGACCCCTGCTCATGGTGGTCGACGACGTTCAGGCCGCGAGCCCGGACATGCGGAAGTTCTTGGAGGAGTTCCTTCACGGCATGTCGGCCGGCCGCCACGACATGTTCTTCCTCGTCGGCCAGGTCCCGCCGATCTTCGCGCCGCAGGGGTTGTCGACCTACCATCTCGCCCTCGGCGGGCTCGACCGTGCCTCCGCGCACGATCTCACCGATCGCCGGGGCGGGCTCGCGGATCGGTTCGAGTCGGTCTACCAGGCGAGCCTGGGGAGCCCCCTGCTCCTCACGCTGGCCGTCACGACCCCCGACGTCGAGGCGACGGCGAGCGCTTTGCCGGCCGCGGTCGTCAATCGGCTGCCGCCCGACGAGCTCGTTGGCCTCATCCCGATCGCGCTCGCGAACGAGCCGATCCCGATCTCGTTCGTCCAAGAGACGGTGGGGATCTCCTCTGCGCGTCTCGACCAGCTCGTCCAGACGGGGCTCCTCCAGAAGACCCACGAGGGCCGCATCGAGGTCCTGCAGGTCGTGCGCGGCGCGATCCTGACCAAGGTGGGCTCGCTCGAGGAACGGGCCGCCCACCTCACCCTGGCCGCCTACTACAGCCGAAGCCACCGGCCCGAGTCGGTCCGAGAACGGTTCCTGCACCTGGTCTCGGCCGAGGCATGGCGTCTTGCGACTCAGGTATTGGACAAACAGGAACGAACCCTGCTCTCTCTCGGTTATTCCGACCAGCTCCGCAACGCGCTCCGCCACCTCACGCTCGCGATGCCCCACGGCAAGGGTCGAGTCCTCGCCCTCCGCGTGGAAGCGACGCTCCTCCGCCTCCACTCCGAGTACTCGGAGGCGATCCTCTCCCTCCGCCGCGGGATCTCGGAGGCCGAGGGAGACACGCGGTTTGTCGCCGAGGCCCTCTGTCAGATCGTCGAACTGTGCGTCCGTCTACGCCAGCTGGATGATGCGGAAAGGGAGCTAGGCACCGCCCGGGGACTTGGTCCGTTCAGCCGCCGACTCGAGGTGCTCCTAATGCAGAGCGAAGCGAGGATCTTGGAAGCCCGCGGCGACTACCCGGTGGCGCAGGCGCGTTATCTGCAGGCGTACGAGAAGGCGCGGCGGTACCGGGTGCCTGACGTCGCGCTCGAAAGCATCGCCGCCTGGTCGCGCGTGGCTTCGATCGGTGGAGAGCACGAGGCTGCGCTGCGCGTCGTGACCCGGGCGCTCCCCGACGCGCGTCAGTCGGGCCGTTTGGACATCGTGTTCAACCTGCTCCTGGTGCGGGCCCGTGCCTACGCGGAGATGGGCCAGAAGGACCAGGCCGAGACGGAGATGCGGTCGATCCGCGCGGAGGCCGAGGCACTCGGCTACCTGCACCAGCTCGCCTACGTGTTGAGCGGACTCGCGGCGATGGCGGCGGAGCAGCAGCACTGGCCGTAGGTCGTCAGCTATGCCAAACAGGCGAGCTCGCTCGCGGAACGCATCGGCAACGATCTGGTCCTCGGCCACACCCTCGCCGTTCTCGCCTCGGGAGAGCGGCGCCAGAACCTGCTAAACGACTCGTGCAGCCACGGCGAACGCGCCGTGGCGATCCTCAGCCGTCTTCCTCCGTCGGATTCGCTAATGCTCGCCCACGCGTACCTCGCGGAGACCTACGTTGCCCAGGGGCGCGGTGATGACGCGCGATCGCACTGGGAGCACGCCATAGCGATATCGGACCGGCTCGGTCTCCACTGGTGGACAAAGCGTCTGCAGGAGGAAATGCAGACCCAGGGAGGCACAGGATCGCCGGCGGCGTAGGGGCCCCGGTCGGCCTCCGTCCGCCGCCTGTAGGCGGCAGCCTCATAGGCCGACCTGAGGGGGCTTTCGCCCCCTCAAGGGAAAGCGGTTACAGCTGCTCGTGGGGCACGGGCGGCAAAATCGGGAGATACATCATGTTCGGACCCACCTCCAGGCGCCGCCCGGGCATGTCCGTATTTGAACCTTCCCGCGCGCGGGGCGGCAAATCCCTCGGATATACGCCACGTATTAGTGAGGATGGGTGCGCACTATCCTAAGATTTCTTAGAACGGCCGTTCCGGCGGCCCCGGCGTCTCAATCGCGCTCGACTCGTGAGCCGGCGCGATCGACCCGCATCACTTCTTCTCGACCGGTCGAAACAGGTTGGCCTTTCGCATCCGGTGGATCACGCGGACGTCGTCGACATCGTAGCGTGTCTGGAGCCACGGGTCCGCGACATTCGAGTACCCCCGTACCTCCCAGAACCCGGGCTCGTCGGCGTCGACGAACTTGAGTCCGCGAAGCCATTTGGCGCTCTTGTAGAAGTAGCGACGCGGGACGAGCATCCGGACCGGGCCCCCGTGCTCCGGTGGGAGCGGTGCGCCGTTCGCCGTGTGGGCGAGGAGCACGTCGTCCTCGAGCAACGCCTCGAGCGGCAACGAGGTCGTGAACCCCTGTTCGCATTCCATCACGACGAACTTGGCGCCCGGCTCGACCTGGGCGCGTTCGGCGATCGTCCGGAACAGCACGCCGCGCCACTCCATCCCGAGCTTCGTCCACGAGGTGACGCA
>JBGOSQ010000083.1:0-6417 GCA_041476045.1 Thermoplasmata archaeon
CGCCGACGGCGCCCTGCGCGGCTTCGCCAACCTGGACGAGCTTATCGCCGCCGCCCAGGGCGTTCCGATCGACGAGGAGGTCGGGAACCTGAAGCGCGAGGAGGACCGGCTCCTCACCGACACGAAGGCGCTCACCGACGAGATCGATCTTCTCACGAAGCACTCCTACTTCTCCGACGGGCTCGAGTATCTCCACGGCCCGCACATCGTCGCCTTCTTCGGCGAGGCCGATCGGGAGATCTTCGACCGGTTCCGCTCCGAGCTGCCGGACGACACCCACCTGGTCGTCGGCGCGGTCGGCGACACGGTGACATTCCTCATCGCGGTCCCGACGGCCGAGTCCGAGACCGTCGGACGTCTCGCCCAGCAGAAGCAGCTCACGCTCACCGCCGCCCCCCGACGAAGCGGCACGCGCGAGGAGGTGCTCCCCGCGCTCGTGGCCGAGCGGAAGCGGATCGAGGCCCGCCTCGCTGAGATTCGGACACGCCTCGCCGAGATCTCCCACGAGTGGGCTCCCACGGTCCTCGCTATCGAGGAGGCGCTCTCGATCGAGAACCGCACGCTCGAGGTCTACACGAAGCTCGGCGCGGGAAAGGAGACCTTCGCGCTCGAGGGCTGGGTCCCCGCGCGGGACCGCGCTCGGCTCGAGCGCGATCTCCTCGCGGCGACGGGGAGTCGGGTCCACTTCTATGCGATCCCGACGACGGAGGAGCCGCCGACCCTGATGGAGAACCCCCCCGGGGTCCGATGGTACGAGTTCTTCATCCGGTTCTACTCGCTCCCGCAGGCGACCGAGTTCGACCCCACGTGGGTCTTCGCGATCGTCTTCCCGATCTTCTTCGGCTTCATGCTCGGCGACTGGGGCTACGGGCTCGTCATCCTCGGGATCAGCGTCTGGATGACGCAGGGTTTCCCCGGGGCCCGGTACCTTCCCAACTGGCTCAAGGGCATCCCGAAGATGATCATGGGCCCGTGGGCGATGAAGAGCCTCGCCTACGCTCTCATCCCGGGGTGTATCGCGGCGATCGTCGCCGGGATCGCCTTCAACGCGTTCTTCGGGGCGCACGTCCTGCCCCTCCCGTACACCGACCCGGTTTCCGCCCATGGAGCCTCGCAGCTCCTGCTCATCGCCGGCTTCATTGGGCTCGGAATGGTCTCGTTCGGCTTCTCGCTCGGCGCGCTCAAGGAGTACTTCCACCATCACGTTCGGGGGACGATCGGAAAGCTCGGCGGGATCGCGTTCGCCTGGGGCATCGCCATGTTCGGGCTCCGTACGATGCGCCACCAGACGTCCCTCGCGGGCCTGACCCCTTCCCTCGACCTCGGTCTCCTGATCCTCGCGGGCGCCGGTTTCGCGGCCCTCCTCGTCGGAGAGGGGGGGATGGCGCTCCTCGGGCTCATCGAGATCGTGAGCCACATCCTCTCCTACACGCGGCTCGTCGGCATCCTCCTCGCCTCCGTCGTGCTCACGGTCGTCGCGTTCCAGGTGGAATCGCTCCTGGCGCCGCTCTGGTATCCCGGCGGGCTCGTCATCGGGATCTTCGTCGTCGTCATCATCCAGCTGTTCAACATCATCCTCGGCGTCTTCGAGCCGGGGATCCAGGGCGCGCGGCTCATCTTCGTCGAGAACTTCTCGAAGTACTTCTCCGGCAACGGGCGCGCGTTCCGACCGTTCGGATCACGGCGCCAGCACACGCTACCCCGTCATGCCGACGTTCCGACGGTCGCTCCACGCTGACGAGGACGCCGCGCGAGGGCCGCGCCCTGGCCCTGTCGGGACCCGGTCGATGAGGCCCAATACGGGCAGGGAGTCGCGATCCCGCAACTAGTGGCGGCGTCGCCCGAACCGCATCCCGAGCACGGCGCCGGCGACGAGGAGCACGGCCAGGAGACCGAACGCGAGCGGCGCGCCGGTCCCCGGACCGGACGACGTTGCGTGAGAGGGCGCCGGCGCGAACGCCGCTTGCTCGGTGATCGGGCCGTCCACGGTCACCGTGACCGAGGCGTCGGGTCCCGTGTAACTGCCACTTCCGCTCCCGGTCCACGACACGAACTGGCTCGAAGCGCCGGCGACGGCGGCGAGGTCGACGATCGAGCCGGCGTCGACCCATTCGGTCCCCGCGGGGGTCACGGCGCCGCCCGCCGACGCGCGCACCGTGACCTCGTACTGCTCGACGTACGTCACAGAAAGGGTCCCGTTCTCGGTCACCGCGGTCGTCTCGTTGTCCGCGTTCGACACCCAACGTACTCCCGGGGCGGAGTAGACCGACGCGGCGGTCAGGCCGTAGGTGCCGTTCAGGTCGACGACGGTAAGGGTGGTGGAGGTCCCCGATGCGCCGACCTCGCCGAGGACCACCGACCACGACGTGTTCGCGGGTAGTCCCGCTTCGGTCACCGCGAGCCAGAAGGTGGCGGGCGGTCCGATCGGCCGCGCCTGGAACTGTGCCGATTCGGTCACGGGGCCATTGATCCGGATCGTGATCGTGGGCGTCGACGCGCTCACCGAGCCGCTGCCCGTCCCGTTCCAGCCCACGAAGTAGTGCCCCGGGTCCGGCGACGCGAGCAGGGCGAGCGGCTCCGACGCGTTGAACCAGCTGAGGCCGACCGTTCCCCTAGGGCCCCACGTGGCGGTCCCGCCCGGCGTGGCCGCCAGGCTCAACGCATACTGTGTCCCGTACGTGATCGAGACGGTGCCACTGGCGTTGAGGTCGAGGCTTCCGTCGGCCTCCAGGGTCAGCGAGGAACTGAACCCGATCGGGACGAACCGGGTCGTCTCGGTTGCGTTCAAGAAGACGGTCGGAAGGAACGTCGCGTACCGGCCGTCGCTGAAATTGCCCACCGTGAAGGGTCCGAGCCCCGAGTACGTCGTGTTCCCGATCGAGATCAGGCAGGGCGTCCCCGCCGGCAGGCCGATCGTCTGCACGGTAAGGTTCCAGGTGGGCGAGGCGTTCGGCCGGAACGTAGCGAACTCTGTGACGACGCCCACGGGGGAGATCGTCGGGTTCATGGTTCCGCTTGTGACCGATCCCCGGCCCGTTCCGGTCCAGCTCACGAAGTGGAAGCCGATCGCGGCCACCTCCGCGAGCGTCACGGAATCGCCCGGACGCACCCACAGCGACGCCGGCGAGGCCGTGCCGCCGCCCGAGGCCGTCACCGTGAGGCGGTATATCGGGCTATAGTGGAGGACGACACGAGCGCTACCGTTCACCACGAACGAACCCGACGGCGCGAGCGTGAACGGCGTCGCGTTCACCACCCAGGGAGTGACGGTGATCGAGCTCACGTAGTAGCCGGTGCCGTCGGCCTCGTAGACCGCGGAACCGTTCACAGCGAGCGACGACCCGCCCTGGAACGAGAAAGAGCCGTTCGAGTTCGTCATCCCGTACTCGGTCCCGTCGATCGCCAGGCCCCAAAGGGTCCCGCTCGGAAGACCGGACTCCTCGAACGTCGTCGCAAACTCCGCCGATCCGATCGGCTCGAGCGAGTAGGTGAGGATGATCGGGCGGTAGATCGGCGTCGACAGGGGGGACGCTTCCGAGGAGGAAGGGACCCAGAACCCTCCGGTCGCGGGGTCCGGGACGGTCCACGCGCGGAACGACGCCGCGCCGGGACCGATCGGGATCGTGAGCGACGGGTTCGTTGTCGTGACCGACTTCCAGGTCCCGTTCGAGGCCGTCGTCGTGACCCCCCAGTTGGTGCCATCGGGGAGCCCCTGCTCCTCGAAGCCGAGATCGTAGAGGTATGCGATGCAATCGGGGAATCCGAAACCCCAGTAGTAGGCGCCGTAGCAAACCCCGTTCAGCTGGAAGTTCGCGGTCTCGTTCACCGGACCCGTCGGGACGAACGTGATCGAGCTCGCGTTCGACGACACGCTCCCGGCCCCCACGCCCGTCCACGAGAGGAAGGTCAGGTTGAGGCACGCGTAGCAGTAGGAGTAGGTGCTGTTGTAGTAGGTCTGGTTGAACGTCAGCGACGTTCCCGACGGGACCCAGAACCGGCCGGGCAAGGGTGCGAGGGCGACGTTCGAGTAGTAGTTGTACGCAAACGTGTACCACGCGTATCCACCCGGATTCGTGAGGAGCTGGATGAGGACCTGCTCCTGGTAGTTCTCGATGACGGCCGTGTTGGCGGCGAAGGAGGCGGGAGGCGGCACTAAGGGAGTCGCGGAGTACGCGATCCCGTACGATGGATTGATCGACGTCGTGGTCCATTCGATCGGTAGGCCTGGGGGGACGCCGGAGATGCTGAGGTTCACTCCCGCGGGCCCGTTCCGGAAGTTCCCCTGGACGTCGACCGACCAGACCAGTCCGGAGGGAAGGCCGGTCTCGTTGAACGTGATCGTCAGTCCTGCGGACTCGTAGAGCCGCGACGTCACGACCTCAGCGAACGTGCCCGGGAGCGTCGGGGTGACGGAAAAGGCCGGTAGAGAGCAGCCGATCACGAGAGCGTTGCACCATTGCTTGGTCCAGCCGAGTAGAACCTCTCGGCCGGCGGCGAGCGTGGCTGTGTAGGTTCCCGGCCAGATATCCCACCACGGACCGTAGGCCGGTGTCAGGTCGGTGGCTACGAGGAGCGGGACCGTCCAGGTGGTCCCGTTGTCGGTACTATTGGTGTACCGATCCTCTGCGGGGGCACACATCGGGAGGCCATACGGCCCGCCGAGCCACTGGCAGTTCGCATCGTCCTTGACCAGGTACTGGAGGTGCACCTTGCCGTCCCGGTCGACGGCTATCGACGGGTTGATCTCCGGGCTGTACCACGGAGCGCTGGCGTTGACGGGCGCGACGAGGTGAGGGGACGACCAGGAGACTCCCCCGTCGCTCGAGTTCTCGAAGAAGATCTTGCTGAGGAGCTGTTCAAAACAGTAGGCCCCATACATGAACTGATTGTAGCAGAAGTTCCCATAGTCGCCCGCCGCGAAGCTGAGGTAGACCTGATCGGAGACGGGATTGTGGGCGAGGGCAGGGATCGGGTCCCAGTAGACGTAGGGATAGAAGTTCGGGTAGTCGAGAAGGACGTGCGAGGCGGCGGTGTGGTACGCGAACGTCGATCCGTTGTCCGTCGATCGCGCCACCAGGACCGACGCGGATGGGAACGTCGAGCAGATGGTGAGGCAGGCCGTGGTGGTCCCGAAGTCGGTCGCGTAGGCGAGGTAGACCGAACCCGACGGGTCGGTCACCACTGTGGGATTGATAGCCAGATCCGTCGCGGACCCGTAGACCGTGTTGTCGAGGACGGAGAGGTGCTGGATCGACGACCAGCTCTGGCCACCGTCCGCTGAATGGGTGAACTTCACCCACGCGGAGGCGGGGGCATTGTAGAGGTAGATGAGCGGGTTCGACACGTTCGCCCAAGTGAGGTAGATCGTGTCGCCGATCGCGGTGATCTGCGGACGCAGGTCCGGGAAGCCCGGCATCGGGCAGGTGTCGGTGGACGGATCGAACTCGGCCCCGTCGATGGTCGTGGGGGTCGTCCAGGTGGCGCCGTGGTTGTAGCTCTCGGTGACGACGACGCGCGAGCCTTGGAGGCTCCCGCAAGCCATCGCGGACGGCGGTGCCGCGTAATAGGGGTACGCACCCGCCGACACGTTGTATTCGATGTAGGTGAGCACGAACGTGCCGTTCGCGAGCGACGTCAGGCTCGGCTCGAACGCGCTCGAATAGTTCTGGTCCGGGACCCCGGTGCACACCGGGTTGCCGAGGTAGGCGGGGCTGCTCCAAGTGAGCCCGAAGTCCGTCGAAACGACCCATCCGACCTCCGACGTCGCGCTGCCGGACTGCGAAGCGCACGGCGACTGGTTCGTGAACGCCGTGTAGGCGAGCCCCGTGTACCCGTCCGAAGTGAGGTTCAGCGAGGGCTCCGTCGTGGTGTTCCAACAGAGAAAATAACCCGCACTGGGGCCGGTGCAGGTGTTGTTACCGGCCGTCGGGTTCGGGATCGCCGCATCGGTGAAGAACTGCGCCCAGCCGCTCTCCGTGTACGAGGTGCTCGGCAACGATTGCAACGGGGCCGCGAGGGGTCCGGCGGTGCCGCGCGCTTCGGAAGGGGAGGAAAGCGCCGCTGCCACATGCCGGTCGGTCGAAACGTGGACCGCCGGCCCGATGGGCGCCGGAGCCGCAGCGGCGGATCCCCACTGCGCCGGAACCGAGCTTGTGAGCATGACGAGGGCGACACCGATCACGATTGTCGTAGCGATCACCGGACCGAACCCCAGTCGAGGACGGGGCCATTCCGCCCGAGAGGAGGGTCCGGCTATCGATCTGGCAAGTGCTCGACGGATGCGACGGGCTCGAATGCCTAGTCCGCGGGCCCTCGACACTCCAGATTCGCCTTCCGACGTTCGGCTTCGAAGCCCGAACACACGTTCGGCGCGCGAATCGGCCCCAGTGGGCTATCTACCTTTGTGAAACGCTGTCC
>JBGOSQ010000084.1:0-6361 GCA_041476045.1 Thermoplasmata archaeon
GAGAGGAAGAAGAAGATGAATCCGACCATGTTCGGATACGATCCGAAATAGTAGAGCTGCTGGAAGTCGGGCTGGACGAAGAACGCCGCTTCGATGATGAGGGCCACGGTGCGGAGGCGGAACATCGACCGGCCGAGGGAGTAGAGCCCGAGGCCCATCGCAGCGATGACGACGGCGGAGAACAGCCGGCCGCCGGCGAGCGGCCCCCCCGCTAGGACCACCGAGAGACCAAGGAACGGGAACGAGAATGGCGGGTACGTGAAGGGGGCGGCCTGGGACGGATACGGGAGCCCGACATAGGGATACGAGAGCAGGATCCAGGTACCATTGTCCCCGCCCGGGGGAACCGGGGCGATCGATGCGAACTGCTCGAACGAGACCGCCGCAACGACCGCGATGAGAAAGGCGACCAGGAGCGCCATCCGGTCGGGCCCGGGATCCGACAGAAGGCCATCGGGCCGCCGCGGTCGCTCCGAAGTCTCGGGGATCCAGTAGGCAAGTGTCCGTCGGATCCAGCCCTTCGGGGCTGCCGGGATCGCCGGCTCGAGTGGCGAATCGGAGGCGGGAGTCTCGGTCAAGGCCTACGACTCGCCCATCACCGACCGGGGTGCCTCGGGTCCGCCGGGAGGGCCGATGGCATTGCCCCGCGTGTGCCGTCCGGAGTTATATGTAGGCGCCCCGGGGAGCCGGGACGCGGGGCCCTCTGAGAACTCAGCGGACCGAGATTCTGCGCCCCCACGGGGGATTGGCAGCGCGACGTGGCGAGTGCTAGGGCTCAGCTTAGTGCGTGCGGTCTATTCCTGCGTCGCGCTGAGGTTAAGTGCGCCGCGCCGGCTAGGGAAGGCCGCTTCAGATGACCGCGCTACGAAGATGGGCAACGGCCGTCGCGGCGGTCCTAGTGGTCGCGCTGGTCGTGTTCGCGGCCTGGCACTGGGCCAGCCCTACCAGCCCGCCCTCCGGGGGCTCCGGTCCCCCGCCGCCGCCGTTCGACATTCAGAACTACACTTCCTCGGTCGACCAGGCGGCTCTGACCTACTTCGAATGGCTCCCGACCGGATACTCCGCTTCGGACAGCTACCCATTCCTCCTCTTCCTCCACGGTCAGGTCGGGCACACCGACCCGGGCTGCGAGGAGCTCGACAACCACGGGAGCGGCGCGAACACCCTCGCTGCCGGCATCGCGGCGGGCTTTCTGGTCGGTGCCATCTGCACCCGTACCGGAAACGGCTGGTACGTGAACTCCCCGTTCACCGGCCCCCAAGAGACGGACGTGCTCGATGCGATCGCCCACGAGAAGTCGGTCCGCCACGTCGCGTCGGTCTACTTGCTCGGGTTCAGCATGGGCACCGTGGGGACCCTCTCCATTGCGACGCACCACCCCGGCCTTCTCGCGGGGCTCGGCGTCGTCGAGCCCTGCCCCGACTACTTCCAGATCATCGGCTATTCGATCGCGACGAACCAACCGAACGCCTTCGCCGGTTTTGAGACCACCACCAACGGGCTCCTTCCGAGCGCCGGCGGGCAGGCGCTGGCCGAGACGTACTACCTTTCTGCGTTCCGGTTCTTTCCCCAGAACCTCACGGGATTGCACGTCTACGTCGTCGACGGCGGGAAGGATACGGTCTGCCCCAACAACGTACGCACCTGGGGTTTCCAGGAAGGAAACAACACCTTCCTCAACTCGACCTGCCTCATCGTGGCGTCGCAGAACGAACCCGCCGGGTGCACGACACCGCTGGCGGCGCTCCCGGGGGCGCACGTCCGGTTCGTGTACGATCCGATCGGTGGTCACTCGCTCGCGAATCTCAATGGGGGCGATTTCATCGCCTACCTCACCGACCAGGTCGCCGACGGGACGTTCTGGGCTTCGGGCGGCGCGACGCCGACGCCCCCGCCGTAGGCTACAACGCCTCGACGGCCGTCGTCAGGGATGTGGCGCCGCTGGTCTCGGTCCCAGCCGTCGTGTTGTACCACCAGCCGAACGATATCGTGACGCCGGCGGCCGAGGACTGGAACAGGGCGGGAGTTCCTTCGGGATCGTCCGGGTCCGTGGCGAAGACGTGCGCGTCGCTCACGCCGAAGGTCGAGACCCCGCCCGCCGCGGCGCACGTCGCGAACGGGGGAACGGCGATGGCACCGTATCCGGGCAGAAGGCATGCCGAGACGAGGGCGCTCGAGCTCCATCGGAGAGTGAGGGTCGGTCCGGTGTCCGAGATCGCCGGCGGAACGGCGTACGAGGCTTCCGGGAAGGTCGAGACCACCCGGACCACGATCGAGGTCGCAGTGACCGCACCGGCCGAGTCCGTGACCACTGCAGTGATCGAGTGATTGCCGGGAATGACCAGGCTCACGGAGAGCGCCAGGCCATGGCCCAGGGGGGATCCGCCGTCGGTCCAGTCGACCGAATACGGGGGAACCCCTCCGTGGACCGTCACCGAGACCCGCACGTCGGCCGGGGCGTACTCGGCCGAGGGCACAGCATTCGCGCTCGCCACGAGGGTTGGCGGGGACTTCTTGAGGCCCAACCACCCCGGTTCTGTGGCGGCAATCACGACGAGGACGGCGACCACCGTGCCGGTGACCAGCAGGAGCCCGCGATGCTGTCGGACCCGACCCTTCCAGCCGACGGGCCTCGGACTGCTCGAATCGGGGCCGCCGCCACCGTGGCCCCGTCGAAAGCGACGCCGATGCGGGGGTTTCGCGCCCGAAGGGCGCTCCATCGCGCGGGCCCTCCGTCAGGCCCGGGACCGAGCGGCCCGGTGTGGCGGCGTGGAAACGCAGCGCGAACGCCCGACCCGGAACGTGAGCCCCGAGGTACGCCCGTCGGCGCCGTGCGGGTGCGTCGGCGGCCGAATCGAGCGGTCATCGGTTCCGGAAGTGGCAATCGTCGTCGTCAGTACGGAGAAAGGAGCGCCGCGCACCGGGGCGGCCCCGCATGCGCCCGTGGTCACGCGTACGACGGCGGGAGCGGACGTGTTCTGCCCGGCGAACGAGCGGACCTGGAAGAGGTACGTGGCGTTGCACGAAAGTCCCGGGAGCTGAACCTCCGTGATGTTTCGGCCCACGGTCGGGCCATTGAGGGTTCCGTGGAGCAATCCCCACTTGATCGTATACCCGGCGATCGGCGATCCTCCGGCGGACTCGCCCCACTTGACCGTCGCGACGCTGCCGCTGACGGAGACGCTAAGACCCGAAACGGGGAGAGCCTTCTGATTCGGGAGCTTCATCGGATAGTGCGCGGTAGTAGGAACGACCGAGGGAGCCCGGGGCGTCGCGTTCAGGTCGAAGTAATCCATCGGGGGTAGCGCGGCCGCGTCGCGGGCGGTGAAGTTCCCGAGGCCGAACCGCCATTCCATGAGCCGCAGGACGCTCACAAAGTCCCCCAGCTGGTGCGAGACGTAGCCCACGGGAGTGTACGGACTGATCACGAGGAGCGGCACCCGGAACCCAAGGCCGATACCATCGATCTGCGGTGGCGCCACATGGTCGTAGTACCCGCCGTACTCGTCCCAGGTGACGAAGATCGCGGTCGACTTCCACTGGGGAGAGGTCTGGATCGCGTTCACGATCGACGCGACGAAGGACATCCCGGTCCCGATGTTGTTGATCGGGTGGTCCGATTGATTGATCGCGGGGATGACCCAGGAAACGTTGGGTAGTCGCCCCGCCGCGGCGTCGGTGACGAAGGTGCTCCGGTTGACGACATTCGGTTCCATCGTCGGCGTGTAGCTGCTCGCGCGGCCGGCGAGGGGATTCCAGTAGTCGAACACGCTCGGCTGGGTGGCGCTCCCGGCAACCGTGAGATTGAGCGCCTCGGAGTAGGTCTTGTTCCGGAACGAGTCGTCGTAGAACTTCCACGAGTAAGGCGAAACCGCGATCTTGTCGTTCAGCGTGGAAGTGACGTTCGACTGGTTGAGATAGGTCTCTTCCGCGGGGGTGAGCGGTGCCGCGTGGCCGCCGATGATCGAGGGGGCGTACTCGAGTAGCGCCTCGGGCGGAGTCTGTCCCGCCAGCGGCAGCCAGTGGTTCGGGGGAGAGTAGTCGAGGACGCTCGAGAAGAAGTTGTCGCCGAGCCCGAACTGCTCGGCGAGGTTCCAGTATTCGGGGATCGTGGAGCCGTTGTAGTATCCCATGATGTTCGTATTGAACGGGGACGCCCGATAGAATCCGTCCATCAGCCCCCCGTCGTAGGCCGCGTGGGACGCCACCCAGTTGTGCGTTCCCCCGGACGATCGCGTGACGAAGCTCGCGTTCAGCGCGAAGGGCCGGATGCACGGCGAGCTCGCGTTCCCCGGCAGCGTCGGGACGCACAACCCCGACGGCAAGCCCTTGGCGACGAAGGAGCAGAGCTTGCTGATCTTGACGCAGTAGGTTCCGAAGTAGTTGTCGTAGGCGTGGTTCTCCATCATCAGGAACACGATGTGCGAGATGGGGAACGACGCGGGCGTCGGGAACGGCGCGGTTGCGAACGTACCGACCGACGCGTCGCTTGGGCCGGAGGCGGACCGAACGGGGACTCCGACGAAGATCATGCACGCCGTGACATAGAGGACCACGCCGGCGAGGAGAAACCGGGCAAGCGGACCCCCTGCTCGAGCGTGCCGGTTCTGCTTCTCACAACCCGGCGGAGGCGGCGCGAGCAGCCGAGCTGACCCGGTCAACGCGCGGCTCTCCCCGGTCATGCTCCCGCTACGTCCAATCGAACGTCTCGTCCTCGACCATGACTGGGGCGCTCATGAACTGGGCAGTGTCGTACCCCAGCTCCGGCTTCGACGGTGCGACGTAGGGGTAGACCGATTCGTTCGAGTTGCCGAAGAAGACCGGGCTCCGGTGGATCCCGAAGTTGAAGAACCCGACCGGGAGCGTGGCGTTGCAGTCGCGGCTCGTCAGACATCCCAGTCCCCATCTCCATTCGACGAAGTGGAGGAGCGAGTCGAACGAAAGCTGGCGGTGGCCGATCATGCCCGCGGGTGTCCATGGGCTGAAGACCAGCAACGGGACACGGAGCGAGAGCCCGTTCGCGTCCAGCTGCGGCGGCGCCACGTGGTCGTACCAGCCGCCGTACTCGTCCCAGGTGACGAAGATCGCCGTGCTGTTCCAGTAGGAGGAGTTCTCGACGGTGTTCACGATCGAGGCGATGAAGTCCTCCCCGTACGTCACATTGGCGGGGAGGTGATCCGAGTACTTCGCATCCGGGATGATCCACGAAATGTTGCCGAGCGTGCCGCCGTTCACGTCCTTGAAGAACTGCGACCGCGGCTGGAAGTGGTCCGGATTCGTGCCGGCGTAGGACTGGTTCTGGGCGGCCATCGGATTCCAGGTACCGTACGCACTGCCCGGGTCACTCCCGGAAAGGTCGGCGATCGCGTGCTGGTAGGGGGTCAGCGCGTAGTCGTAGAACGTCCACGAGACGTTCGGATGTGCGTTCAGCTCGGTCTCGACGGACGGAGTCACGTTGGCCTGGTCGAGATACATGTGCTTCGCCGTGACGTTCTTGTTCGAGGTGATCGTGAGTCCGAGGAGCACCTGGGGAGACTGGCCCGCGACGAGGTACCAGTGGTTCGGGAGGCTGTAGGTCATCACGCTCGAGAAGAACGTGTCGGAGAGGCCGAACTGCTGGGCCATGTCCCAGTAGGTCGGGATCGTGGAGCCGTTGTAGTGGCCGAAGGTGAAGTTGTGGAAGCTCTCTGCCACGTAGAAGCCGTTCATGCTCCCGTTGTTGTACGCGTGGTGGGTCGCGACCCAGGTGTGCGGAAGATCCCGCAGGCCCATCCAGGTGTCCTTCGTCATGTTGTACGGGGCGAAGCACTGGCTGGTCGGGATCGACGGGTAGAGCTTGACGCACGTCCCGACAGGGATGCCATTCCCGGTCATCGGACAGACGGCCGAGGTCTTCTGGCAGTACACGCCGAAGTAGTTGTCGTAAGCCCGGTTCTCCATCATCACGATGACGACATGCTGGAGGCTCGAGAATTTCCCGATGGGTGGCGTGACCAGCGCGGCGTGCGTCGACGCGACGGTCGCAGAGACCCCCGCGCCGGCGCGGAGGGTGTTCTCTCCGACGCCGCCGAGGGCCAGAATGCCCACGCATGCAATCGCGAAGGCGACACGCTGCCCAAACCCGGAACTTCTCATGGCTCGTATCTCCGATGTCACGCAGCGGAGGAGGTCGGCGGATCAGGGTCCCTACAAGTCGTTCGCCCGGACGAAACGGGGAGTACCCGTTCCGACCCGTCGCGAATTGACCCGGACCCCACTGCCTTTCTCCCCGGACGGCGCACCCCGGACCTTCGCCAACGATTCGAGGGTGGTTCTTAAACGTTTGGCGTCTCGCTCGCCGAAATCGCTCCATCGAGACAGC
>JBGOSQ010000085.1:0-6163 GCA_041476045.1 Thermoplasmata archaeon
AGGAGGAGGACGATCGCGACCGCGTAGACGCCGTTGTCCAGCCAGACGCCGTAGGCGAACCCCCACGAGAGATAGAAGACCGCGGCGAGGACGACCAAGGCGGCGGCCGCCCAGAACTGGATGCGTCGGTAGAGGGGCATCTCGCGGACGGAGCCTACCGCGCCGACGGCACCGGCCCCGGCCTCTCCTGCCGCCATCGAGGCGGGCCAGCCGGGACGGCCCACATAACCATTGCGCACATCCTCGGCGGACGTCTCCTTTCGGGGCTTCGTGGCTTAAGTCCGGGCGCGATGCTCATCTCGGGGAGTCGGATGCGCTCGCTGGAAGCAGTCGACGCCGTCCCGGCGCTGCCGTCGCTCCCGCACCTCGCGCCGGAGCAGATGCGCGCCCTCTCCTATGCGAGCGCGATCGGACACGAATTCGACTTCCCGCTCCTCGCCGCGGCGAGCGGCATCGCCGAGGAGAGCCTCGCCGAGATGCTCGAGCAGATGACCCAGGGAGGAATACTCCGCGAGCGCCCCGGCGGCGACCGGTTCGTCTTCGTCCACGACGACATCCGCGCCCGGGTCTACCAGCTCCTGACGGCGAGCCGGCTCCGGGTCCTCCACCGCAACATCGCGCAGGCGATGGAACGATTGTACCCAGAGCCCCCTCCCGAGGTCGTACCCGAGCTCGGTCGTCACTACTTCCTGGGGCGCGTCCCAGAACGATCGTACCGGTTCAACCGGCTCGCGGCCGATCTGGCGCGCCAGAACGACCGACCGGAGGAGGCCTCGCACCATCTGGAGCGCGCGCGCATCGACGTGCGCTCGCTTCCGGGCGACCACGGTGCGGAGGAGGCGGAGATCGCGGAAGCGCTGGGCGACATCTACTACGCGACCGGTGACGTGCGCACCGCCGATCGGCTCTACTCGGAGGGACTCGAGAAGGCGGGGACGGCGCCGCCGCGCCAGCGGGGCCGGCTCCTGCTCGCGCGCGCCGAGGTCGCGCGCGAGCTCCTCGACGCGCCGCTCGCACGGACGCGGGCCGGCGAGGCGGGCGACCTCTTTCGCGGCGCGGAGGACTCGCTCGGCCTCGCGTCGGTCCACCGCCTCCTGGGCCGGATCGCCTTCCACCAGGGCGCGTACCGCGAAGCGCTCGACGAGGCGATCCTCGCGCTCGACCTCTTGGAGCAGTTCAAGGACGCGCGGACGTTGGGTCGTCTCTGCATCGATATCGGGAACGCGTTCGCGATGCTGGGGCCCGAGGTCCGGGACGAGGGGATCGACTGGTACCGGCGCGCGATCGACCGCTTGAGCGACGTCGGCGACTGGACCGAGGTCGCCCGCGCCTACCTCAACCTGGCGAGCCTGGTCGGCCAGGACCGACCGGTCGAAGGGCTCGACCACCTCGCGAAGGGGCGCGAGTTCGCTGAGCGCGCGCACGAGCCCCGCTGGGTCGGATGGGGGCTCGCGATGGGCGTCGATCTTCGGCTGCGCCTCGGGCAGATCGAGGAGGCGGAACGCGACAACCAGCACGCGAAGCGTCTGCTCGAACGCGCGCAGGACGAGCTCGGTCTCCAGCAGGTCCTCGCGAACGCGGGGCTCATCTCCGAGAAGCGAGGCCAGTGGGACGAGGCCGAGCAGTCGTACCTCGCCGCGCTCGCGAAGGCGGAGGGGGCGAATCTCGCCGCGGAGGCCGCCCAGGCGAACTTCTGTCTCGCGCGCCTTCGGTTCAAGACGCGCGACCTCGAAGGGGCGCGCGACGCCTACCGGAAAGCGGTCGTCGCGCGGTTCGGCGAGCTGAACCCGCCGTACGCGACGGCGTTCGCGGAGCTCGGCCGGCAGATCGACCGCGCCGGCGGGACCTTGCCGGAACCGACCCCGCCGGGCCCCGCCCCGCCGTAAGAGCGTTTTTCTACCCGGCGGAGCCCTCGTTCCGGTGTGCACGCGTCCGGTTCCGCCTCCGGCACCCGGAGCGTTCCCTTGTTCGGGCGTTCCGAGGTCGCGGAGGAGGTGGTCCGCGTCCTCGAGGAGACGAAGGACCAGGGCTCCGGCCGGATTTTGTTCCTCTTGGGGCAGGGTGGCGTCGGGAAGAGCACGGTCCTGCGCTCGGTCGTCGCTTCGGCGTCGGGCCACGGCTACGCCGTCCTCCAGGGCCGTTGCCTCCCGGTCGAGACCCCGCGACCGTTCGGGCTCGTCGAGGACCTCCTCCGCTCCTCGCAGGGGATCGGCAGCGCGTCCGACCGCGGCCGGGACTCCTCGCCGTCGCTCCCCCTGTACGCGGCGGTGTTCGACACCGGCACTGATGACCCGCGCGCCGCGCGCGGAACCCGGTTCGGCGAGTCCGCCCACGGCGCCTCCGAGGCCGACCATCTCCTGGAGGTGCTCGCGAACCCGGTCGAACGGATCGACGCCGACCGATCGAGCCTCTTCGGCCGCCTCACCGACTTCTTCAAGGACCTGGCCCGCGACACCCCGCTCTTCGTCGCGATCGATGACGTCCAGTTCGCCGACGAGTCCTCGCTGGAGTTCCTCCGCCAGCTCGCCGGTTCGCTCGGTGACGCTCGCCTCGTCGTCGTCGCGACCTCGCAGCCGCTCGCCGAGGCGCCGCCGAGGACGATCTCGCTTCTGGAGCGCTTGAGCGCCGCACCGCGGACGAGCTCGCTCTGGCTTCGGCCGATGACGGAGAGCGAGCTCACCGAGTTCATCCGCTACCTGCTGAACGGACGAGATCCCGGCCGGGACGCGGTCATGCGCTGGTTCAGCCAGACGGAGGGGAACCCCCTCTTCACGGAGTACCTCGTCCGCGCAACGACCGGGTTCGCCGCCCCGGGCGTGGGGCTGGCCGAAGGCGCGACGCCGGACCTGGGCGAGCTGTTGCGCGCTCGCGTCCACCGTCTCAGCGACACCGAACAGCGCGTCCTCGTCCACGCTGCCGTCCTCGGGAAGGAGTTCAACTTCGCGACCCTCGAGGTCGCGTGCGGCCAGGAGGAGGAGCGGCTCAGCGAGAGCCTGGACCACCTGGTGCACGAGGGCCTGTTGCGCGAGACCGGCGGCGAGGTCTACGAGTTCGTCAGCGAACGGGCGCGCGTCGATGTTTACTCGCAGCTGACCGAAACCCGCCGCAGGCTCCTGCACCGCAAGGTCGCGCGCGCGCTCCTCGCGCGCGACGGCGTCACGAACGCGAACCTCTACGAGCTCGCGCGCCAGTTCTTCCTCGGCCGCGACGACGTTCCGGCGGTCGATCTCAACGGCCGGGCCGCCGACGCCGCGGCGCGCGCGTACGCCTTCGACACTGCGGTGGTCCACATGGAGCGGGCGCTCGAATGCCAGCGCCGGCTCCTGCCGCGCGATCTGCGCGCCGAGCTCCGGATGCTCATCGAGCTGGGCCGGTACCACGACGAGCTGGGGGACCTCCATCGCTCCGAGGAGGTGCTCGTCGATGCGGTCGCCCGCGCGCGGGGGCTCCCGGGCGACGACAGCAATCTCGCCCTCGCCCTCATCGGCTTGGCCCAGACGCGCGCCGACCTGAGCCAGTTCTCCTCCGCGCGCGAGCTCGGGAACGAGGCGTACGCGATCCTGACGAAGATCGGCCACCGGAAGGGGCTCATGGCAGCCCACCGCGTGCTCGGCGTGGCGTGCTGGCGTCTGGGGGACCTCGCGCAGGCCGAGGAGCAGCAGCGCGCGGGGCTCGCGATCGCCGAGACCGACGGTACCCCGGCCGAGCACGGTCACGCGCTCATCGACCTCGCGAACACCTACTCGCACAAGGGCAAGGAGCGGCTCGCCGAGACGCTCGCCCTCTACGAGACCGCGGCGGGCATCTTCGCCGAGATCCGCGACCCGTCGGCCGAAGCCCGGGTATTGATGAACCGAGCGCTCCTGCACCACTTCGCCGGCCAAACCGAGGAGGCGCTACGCGTGATGACCGACGCGCTCGCGGCGGCCGAGCGCTCCAGATCGCCGATCTGGATCGGGTACTGCTCGCTCAACCTCGCCCAGTTCTTCACCGAGCGCGGCGACCCCGCCCGCGCGCGGCCCCTCATCGAGCGCGCGGCGACGCTCCTTGATCCGATGGGCGACCAGCTTGCGCACCAGCAGACGACGATGATCCGGGGGATGATCGCCGAGCTCGAGGGGGACTACCCGGTCGCCGAGGCAACGTTCCAGGACGCCCTCACGATCGCGCGCGACCTGACCCTGTCCGCCGAGATCGCCGAGATGCTGTTCCGGCTGGCGGGCCTTTCCCTCCGGATCGGCGACGTGCCCCGAGCGAAACTCTATCTCGAGGAGGCACGAGAGGCGGGGATCGGGACCCTGCACGCCGACCTCGGCCCCAAGGTCGAGGACCTCGCTCTCCGGATCGACGCCGCCGCCCCGCAGGGTTAAGGCGCGCGACCCGCTGCGCGACCGATGGCCGCGCCCCTCGGGACGAAGGCGGTGCGCACCGCCCCCGATGGCTCGCCGTACCCCGATCGCGACTCGAGCGGTTTCGAGCGCGACGTGCGGGCGATGTTCACGCACATCGCCCACGGGTACGACTGGTTCGACCACGTTGCCTCGTTGGGCCAAGATCTTCTCTGGCGTCCCCGCGCTCTGTGGGCCCTCGACCGGGTGCGGCGCGGTCGTCCGGTCCGCCGCGTCCTGGACATCGGATGCGGACCGGGGAGCTTGACCGTCCTCGCGGCGCGGCACTACCCCAATGCCCAGGTCGTCGGCGCGGACTTCACCGCGGCCATGCTTCGGGAGGCCGATGCACGGACCGCCTCCGATCCCGTCCGACCCCGACTGCGCCTCGCCCGCGCGAGCGCGCTCACGCTCCCGTTCCGGGACGGCGCGTTCGACGTCGCGATGTCCGCCTTCGTCGTGCGGAACCTGCCGAACCTCCCGCAGGCGTTCGGTGAGCTGCGTCGCGTGCTCGCGCCGGGGGGAACGCTCCTTACGCTCGAGATCACCGAACCGGCCCACCCGCTGGTCCGATCGGGATTCCACACGTACTTCGACACGATGGTCCCGTTCTTGGGCGGGCTCGTCGGAAGCCAGGGACCCTATCGCTACCTTCCGGAATCGCTCCGACACCTCCCCGATCGGGACGGGATGATCGAGCGGTTCCGGTCCGCCGGCTTCGATCCGGTCCGCGCCGTCCCCCAATCCCTCGGCATCGTGACGGCCTACCTCGCCTCGGTGCCTCTCCTCCGATAGCGTCCCCCCGCAGGAGTTAAGGCCGCGGAAAGCGAGGCGTCGGCGGAGGCCCGATGCCCGAGGCGCCGTTCGATGCGTTCCGATACGCCCACGAGCACCGTGCCGAGATCGCCTGGCTGAGCCAGAACACGAACCACCTCGTCCCTCCCGAGGTGGTGCACGACGCGCTCGAGGTCGCGGTGCGCGAGCGCCGGTACGAGGGGTATCCGTACGCGCCGGGGGCCCCGGAGCTCCAGGAGCTCGTGCTCGCGGACCTGGGTCTCGCCGAGAAGGCCGCGTGCCTCATCAGCGCCGGCGGGACGGAGGCGCTCTACATGCTGACGCGCGCCCTGCTCCAACCCGGGGACGAGGTCATCGCCTCCGACCCGAGCTATCTCATCATCCACAAGTTCATCGAGCTCTGCGGCGCGAAGACCCGGAACCTCGACATCTACCAGCCCCCATACCGACTCACCTCGGAGCGGGTCCGCGAGGCGATCACGCCGAAGACCCGCATGATCCTCCTCATCGATCCCCTGAACCCGTTGGGGTCCGGATATCCCCGGGAGGAGGTCCGCGCGATCGCCGAGATCGCGCACGACCACCATCTCCTCCTCCTCAACGACGTCACGTACCGCGACTTCGCCGACGCGCCGACGCTCGCCGCCGAGTTCGCCCCGGAGGAGACCCTCACCGTCTGGTCGGTCTCCAAGAACTGCGGCCTCGCGGGCCTTAGGCTCGGCGGCGTCGCGGCACGACCGGAGCTGATCCAGAAGATCGGGCGCTACAACACGAACGACCTCGGCGTCAACGTCCTGGCGCAGGTCGCGGCGACCGCGGCCCTCGCCACCAAGTCGCAGTGGTTCCCCGCGGTCTTGGCGCAGACCCACGCGAACCAGGACCGGATCCGGACGGTCGTCGCCCAGATCCCCGGGACGTTCCTGCCCGTCTTCCCCTCGCAGGCGAACATGTTCGTCATCGATCTCGCCAAGACGGAGGTC
>JBGOSQ010000086.1:0-6102 GCA_041476045.1 Thermoplasmata archaeon
GAGGCCGACGACGATCCCCGCGACGATCGCGGGGAGGGCCGCCGACGTTTGGAACGCCTCGAGGAACTGTACGAGGAAGACGACGCTGTACGCGATGAACCCGATCCCGATGATCGAGGTCGTCGCGATCGGGTACGAACGCGGAACGCGCCCGCGGACGAGGTAGCGGCGGATCGCCCGGCCGGTCTCCCATACCTCGGCGCCGACGAGCCACCAGATCAGGCCCGCCTGGCAGAACAGCAGAACGCGCACGAGCGGCACGTCGCCCGGGTGGGCGATGTAGAGGTTGTACCCCTGCAGGAAGCCGACGCCGACGAGCGCGATCGCGAGGAAGCCGATCCCGAACGCGGCCGAACCCTGCCGGACGTCCGTCGACGCCGAGCGGATCGACTCGATGATCGCCTCGTCGATGTCGAACGTCCAGAAGATCAGATAGATCCCGAGCAGGATCGAGAGACCGATGACCCCCCACCAGATCGCCCCGCCCCCGGCGGCCGCCGCGAGCCCGAGGGTGAGGAGGACCAAGGCGAGCGGGAGCACGGTCTTCGCGCGGAGCTTCGGGTCCTTGAGGGCCTTGATGACGGTGTAGTACGTCGACTCCAGGCTGGGGCTCTGCCGGACGTAGACGCGGTGCACGCCATCGATCGGCACCCGCGACATGAGGATCGGGAACAGGAACTCGTCCTCGGCCCCGTCGGAGACGAGGTCCGCCGACTGCGGGCGGATCTCGGCGAGAACCTTGTCGAACTGCTCGGCGACACGGCGGTCAGAGAGGACGCCGACCTTGGGGGATCCCGTGAGGACGACGACCTCGCACGGATCGCCCATCCGTCGGATCTCGTCGAGGAGCCGCACCGCGGCGAACATCGCGTTCGTGTCCGCGTCCTCGGGATCGGCGGTCCCGAGCTTCATCGCGGCGGCGAGGACCGCCTCCCGGCCGACGACCGGTCCGTGGACGTCGGCCTTGCGGCCGAGGTCATCATCACGGTCGACGCAGACGACCAGCCGCATGGGACCCCAACTATGGTGGAGCCCTACCATAACTCCTTGCGTGGAGTACCCTCCACTCGACCCCCTCCCGACGACAACTCCGAGCTGTTCCGGATACCCTTATACCTCCCAAGACCCCCCTCGCCTCCCGCCGATGGCCGATCTCCCGGACAAGTCGACCGCGTTCATGGACTGGTACCTCGCCGTCCTCGACGCGGCGAACCTCACCGACAAGCGCTACGGGGTGAAGGGGATGAACGTCTGGACCCCCTATGGGTTCCAGACGCGCCGGAACCTGGACGCGATCATGATCCACGAGATCGAGGCCACGGGTTCGCAACCGGTCGAGTTCCCCGCGCTGATCCCCCAGACGGAGTTCCAGAAGGAGAAGGAGCACATCAAGGGGTTCGACGCCCAGGTCTACTGGGTCACGAAGGGCGGCGATTCGACGCTCGACATCCCCCTCGTCCTCCGGCCGACGAGCGAGACCGCGATGTACCCGGTGTTCGCGCTCTGGGTCCGGTCGCACCGAGACCTCCCCCTCAACGTCTACCAGATCGTGAACACGTTCCGGTACGAGACCAAGACCACCCGCCCGTTCCTCCGGGTCCGCGAGATCCATTTCTTCGAGGAGCACACCTGCCAGGTCGACGAGGACGCCGCGACGCTCCGCGTCCGTTCCAACCTCGAGGCCTTCCAGAAGATGGCCCACTCGCTCGCCCTCCCGTACGTCCCCGTCCGACGCCCGGAATGGGACAAGTTCCCGGGGGCGTTCTACTCGATCGCGCTTGACCTGCCCGTCGGCGGCCCACGGACCCTCCAGCTCGGGAGCATCCACCACTACCGGGAGAACTTCTCCAAGCCGTACGCGATCCACTACGAGGCCGCGGACGGGAGCCAGCGCCTCGTCCACCAGACGACGTTCGGGCTCTCCGAGAGGCTCATCGGGGCCGTCGTCGCGGTCCACGGCGACCAGAAGGGCGTGGTGTTCCCCATCGCACTCGCCCCGTACCACGTGGTCGTCGTGCCGATCGTCGGGACGAAGGGCGGGAGCGATCCCACCCCCGTCGCCCAGAAGATCGCCGAGGAGCTGCGAGCGAAGGGGCTGCGGGTCCACGTCGACGCCTCCCAGGACCGCCCCGGCGCGAAGTACTACCGGTGGGAGCTGCTCGGCGTGCCGCTGCGTCTCGAGATCGGTGCCCGCGAGGCAGCCGCCGGGACGGCGACCGCCGTCGACCGCCTCGGCACCAAGACCGTCCTCGGACCCGGCGATCTTCCCGGCGCGGTCGCGATCGCGCTCCAGTCTTTCGAAACGGCCCTCTACGATCGCGCCGTCGCGCGGTTCCGTGCGACCTTCTCTCGCGCTGACCGGCTCGAGGACCTGGCCGGGTCGACTCAGGTGCGCGTCATCGCTTGGTGCGGGCGCGAGGAGTGCGGCCACAAGATCGAGGTCGCGATCGATGGCGCGTTGCTCGGGACCCCGGAGGGCGACCTGCCTTTCGAGGTCGGCTCCCCCGGTCCGTGTATCGCGTGCGGGGAAGCTCCCGACACACGATGGGCCCTGGCCGCGCAACCACTGTGACCTCGGGCGAGGCCGGGCGCGATCCCCGCAGTTCGGAAGTCTCAGCCGGAGCGCGGCCGGCGTTATCGTGAGCGGCGGCTTGACGCCGACGCGAGGTCGGCGTCTGATGCGGCGGTGGACTTGGCCGGCGACCCTGGTCGCCGTGTTCGTCGCGTTCCTGTTCGTCGCGCCGGTCCTGGCCCTGGGACCGGCAGCTCCTCCGGCGACCCCGATGGCTCCTTCGTCCGCCCCAATCGCGGACCCGGGTGCGCACGCCGATGTGCGAGCAGTTGGTCACGGCGTGTCGTCCGGTCCCGGCGGTTGGTCGACCGCGACGGGTCGATCATCGCCCGGGGCCCCGGATCTGAGCATGCAGTTGCTTCCTCTTCCCGCGGCGTCGTGTCCCGGAGGCTACAGCGCTTCGGGGTGGCTGGCGTACGACTCGGCCGACCTCTCATTCTGGGTCACGGGCCCGACGTCGTGCGTGAACGTCTACTCCTGGAACTCAAGCTATCTCTCGTTCGTCGAGGCGCTTCAGGTGGGAACGAATCCCTTCGGCGTAGCGATCGACAATCGCACCGACACCGTGTTCGTGACGAACACCGGCTCCGACAACGTCTCGGTGATCTCCGCCCAGAGCCATCTCTCCATTGGGTCCGTCGCAGTCGGTTCCAGCCCGTACGGCGTCGCGTACGACTGGGCGACCGACGAGATCTACGTGGCGAACGGGGGCTCCGACAGCGTGACCGTTGTGGCCGCCGCCAACCTCACCGTTCTGGAGACCGTGCCGGTCGGCGTCGCCCCGGTCGGCGTCGTGGCGGATCCCCGGACGGGGCAGGTGTTCGTCGCCAACAGCGGATCGGCGAACGTCAGCGTCATCTCCGATTCGACCCACTCGGTGGTGGCGACCGCGCCCGTGGGCCTCGGACCGTACGGCCTCGCGCTCGACAACCTCACCGACGAGATCTTCGTCACGACCCCGAGCTCGAGCAACCTCAGCGTCATCGACGCCGTGACCGACACGACGGTCGCCGCGATCCCCGTCCTCTCGCCCGCGATCGATCTCGAGGGGATCGCCTACGATTGGAAGACCGACCAGATGTGGGTGGGGGCAGGGTACTGGTACGCGATCGTGATCAATGCCAGTGCCCGCGCCGTCGTCGGCTACATCGCGTCGGACCCGTCCGGGGTCGTCTTCGATCCGGACCAGAATGCGATCTGCTTCACCAACGCCGCCAACCGTACCTTCGGCTGCTTCCTGGAAACGTGGTTCGGCCCTACGATCCCGCTCACCTTCCACGAAACCGGACTGCCGGACGGGTTCTCCTGGACCGTGACCATCGGTGGAACGTCCCAGACCGAGGTCGGGGTCAACCTCTCGTTCGGGATGTTCGGCGGGCCCTATTGGACTCCGTACACCTTCGTAATCCCCTCGATCCACGGCTACGACGCGACCCCCGCGACGGGAACGGTGGACCCGAGGGTCAGCGCACCGGCCGAGGTCAACGTGACGTTCGCCCCGACGCCGTACACCTACCCGGTCAACTTCTCCGAGACCGGACTGCCGCTCGGTTCGAGCTGGTCCGTCATCCTCGGAACGGATCAGAACTCGACGACCTCTCTGACGAACTCGTTCCGGATGCCGAACGGAACGTACTCGTTCCTAGTGGGTCCACCCCCCGGCTACCTCGCGAGACCGGCCAACGGGACCGTCGTGGTCATGGGGGGGCCGAGTTCGGTCCTCATCGCCTTCGCGCCGGGCCCCTCCGTCTACGCCGTCCTGTTCGTCGAGGCAGGACTGCCGGCGGGAACGGGTTGGGCCGCGGTCCTGAACGGGGTCACCGAACGTTCTACGGCGCCGTCGATCGCGTTCTTCCTCCCGAATGGCACGGGGTACCGCTACACGGTTCCGAATCTGACGGGATATACCCCGTCTCCGGTATCGGGGAGCCTCACCGTGAACGGGTCGCCCGTCGCGGTGCTGGTGCAGTTCACTGCGTTTGTCGAGCCGCTCTTTCCGCTCTGGTTCAACGAGACCGGGCTGCCCATCGGCTACTACTGGTACGTCATCGTCCAGGGAACGGGATCGTACGGCAGCCAGAGCTCGAACGGCTCGACGACCCAGTCGATCGGTTTCGCCCTTCCGGCCGGGTTCTCGGGCACCTATTTGATCACCCCCTTGCACGGCTACGTGGCGAGCCCTACGCACGGTGCGGTCCTCGTCCCGGTCCCGGGGGCTCCCGTCACGGTGCTCGTCCAGATCACGCTCCTCGGGAACGGCACCCCGAACCCCCCCGTGATCGCATTGTTCGGCGTCTATCCGGGCGCGGCGTACTTGGGTTCCACCATCTGGTTCCAGACGACCGTCGAGGGGGGCGCGCTTCCGTTGGCGTTCGCCTACGCAGGACTCCCACCGGGCTGCCTGAGCCAGAACCTCTCGGAGATGGGCTGCGCCCCGACGGCCGCGGGGAACACGACGGTGACCGTCACCGTCACGGACACGCTCGGCCGGTCGGACCGCGCGGAAGTAACGGTCGTGATCATCGCGCCGCCGCGAGAGGTGGGCCCCTCGCCGTCGTCGACCTTCCTGGGCCTGCCGCCCTCCCAAGGGTATGCCCTGTTCTCGGTGCTGCTCCTCGTCGGGGTGATCGGGGTCTACCTCGACCTGCGCCGGAGGAGCGGCGGTTCGCTCCCGGTCGCCCCGCCCGGACCGGCCTAGTTACCGACGGGGCGAACGCCGGACCACCTTTCGCATCACGACGTGGCCGGTGCCGATAGGACCCACGCGTCGGAATCCCACTGCGTCGAACATCGATAGGGTCCCGTTCCAGAGGAAGGAGCTCGAGGTGGGTTTGCCTTTGGTGATGGCGGGGTAGGCGTCGACCGTCCCGCCTCCCCGGGCCGCGATGCTGCGAAGTGCCCCCTGCAACGCGGCCTTCGCGACCCCCTGACGCCGCCGGTCGCGATCGACGAAGAAGCAGGTGATCCGCCAGTCGGGAGGAGCCGCGTCCAACTTTCCGTACACGCGCATCCGTGCCGGGAGCTCGGTCGGGGGCCCGTACTGGCACCATCCGACGACGTCCGTCCCCTCGTAGACGAGCGCGGCGTGGGAGCGGTTCCGCCGGACCAGCTGCTCCTTCTCGGCGCGGTTCTGGGTCGCCGTTCGATCCCCTCCACCGGGCCTGAGGTGGAAGGCGATGCACCAGCAGCCCCCCCAGACACCGTGGTGCTTCTCCGCGACCCGTTCAAAGTCGGGCCAGGTCCGGCCTCCGAGCTCGCGGATCTGGAATCGCGCCATCGGCCGTTCTCCGTCCCCCGAAGCGGCGCTCGGTAGGAGCGTGCCCTAGTGGTGGGGAGCTGGCGGAGCCGGAGGGTTCGGCAGGGAGAGCCACATCCCAGCGAAACCGAAAAGGAGGAGGACGATCGCGACCGCGTAGACGCCGTTGTCCAGCCAGACGCCGTAGGCGAACCCCCACGAGAGATAGAAGACCGCGGCGAGGACGACCAAGGCGGCGGCCGCCCAGAACTGGATGCGTCGGTAGAGGGGCATC
>JBGOSQ010000087.1:0-6066 GCA_041476045.1 Thermoplasmata archaeon
CGGCCCCCTGGCCGGCGTCTTCCCACCGGGTGCCGGCGAGGCGCAAGTTCAAAAAGGGCGGAAGGACGAGAGGGGGTCGATGGCGGTTCTTACCGACGAGATGAAGCGGCTCGTCCGCGAGCAGCGTCTCGGGTACGTGGCCACGGTCTCCCCGGACGGTTCCCCGAACGTTTCCCCGAAGGGGTCGCTCACGGTCCTCGACGACACCAACCTCGTCTTCGCCGACATCGAGTCCCCCCACACGATCCGCAACCTCCTCCTCAACCCGAGGACGGAGGTCAACGTCGTCGACCCGATGTCCCGCAAGGGATTCCGGTTCCGCGGCAAAGGAACGGTCCTCCACGCCGGGGTCACCTACTGGAAGGTCCTCGAGATGTACCGCGAGGAGGGCGCCGACGTGCGTCGGATCCGTGCGGTCGTGCTCATCGAGGTCGAGAGCGCCGGGCCGCTGCTGTCACCGGTCTACGCGGCGGGGCTCTCCGAGGACGAGGTCCGGGCGCTCTGGCAGGAGTACCACTCGAAGTTCCGGCAACGGACGGTCATCGATCTGATCCCGCCGCGAGATTTCTGATCCCGTGTCGCGCGAGGAAGCGAACCAACCCTCGGACCGGTTTCCGGCCCTCCCCCTCCTCATGGGCGCGCTGGGGGGTACACGATGAGCGAGCTTCTCGGAACCTCGGCGCCGCTCGTCTCCGATCTCGTGGTTCCCTTCGAGATCGGCATCGCCGTCATGCTCCTCGTCGGGATGTTCGTCATCCGGCGGGGACACGTCCGCGCGCACATGTGGATCCAGAGCTCGATGGTGCTGGTGAACATACCCGTCGTTCTCCTCTGGATGCTCCCCCAGTATCTCGCCGGCGGGATCCCGGACCCGGACGAGGTCGCCGAGCTGTCCTACCTCGCGCCCACGATCATGCTCGTCGCTGGGTCGATCGCGGAGGGCTTGGGGATCTACATCCTCCTCGTCGCCGGCACGAACTGGCTCCCCGAGCGGTTCCGGTTCCGACGCTACAAGCTCTGGATGCGGACCGAGCTGACCCTCTGGTGGTCGGTCATCCTCCTCGGGCTGAGCACGTACTACCTGTGGTACGCCTGATCGGCGTCGGGCGCCCTTCCCTACGGGATCGCCACAGCGACCGACCCCGAGAACCGCAGGCTCCCGAGCCCCAGCAATGTGTCCCCCGAGGGTCCGCCCGTGGGGATCACGAGGGACAGAGGGAGGTTGCTGCCGCCTAGATCCGGCGAAACGTTCAAAGGCGGGGCTCCGTGAGGAGGACGAAGGGCCCATAGCTTAGTTTGGCGCGTGATAACGACGGCCATAGGCTATCTCGGGGCGCCCCCGGAGCCTCTAAATGGCCCCGGTGGAGTACTCTTCTAGGACCCGAAAATGGCACTGGTCAGAAAGGTACGTCGCCGGTCAAACGGCGTCGGACTCACGATCCCCAAACCAATCGCCGATGCGCTCGGTTGGACGGCTGGGACGTCCGTCGACATCGAGCTAGCCGGGAACGGGATCATAGTTCGGACGGGGCGACAACCACCGCCTGAATCGCGCCCGTAACGACCTCCGGCGGCAACCTGAGTATCCGGGAAACGGCCTGCCTCTCCCGTTCGGACAGCGGCGGATACCGTTTGGTGAATACCTCGTACGCCTCCGGGTCCTTGTCGTAAAGGGCTAGTCGGAACGCCTGGGAGGCATCGACCCCGTCCGGCCGGGCGGCGAGGACCGTCGCGTGCTGGATGATCCTTGGCCGAAACTCGGCCGGGATGTCCCGGAGGAACTCGCCGGCCACACGTCACCCCGGTGACACAAGGCGCACCACCATTTGAAACTCCCCCTTGAGGCGGCGATGCGGCTCACCGTCGAGCGAAGAATCGGTGTGACCGCTCGCGACGAGAAGATCGTCCGGCTGCCTAGGGCTTGGGACGTCGAGGGCTTCAGCGTGGGGCGTCGCCTACGGCTTATCTTCGACGGGGAGCGGATTACTCTCGAGCCCGTTTCCGAGGAGGCTGAGGCGTGACCGACGACGCCCGCCGGGCGCTGCGCGACCGTCTCCTCCAACTCCCCGTCGGCCATCCGGCGAGGAACCTCGGTCTCCAACTCGAGCCGGGCATCGAAGGGCCGGGGCTAGTGGTCCTCTTAGAAGCGATCAGCCGCGCGCTCGACACCGCTAGGACCGCCTAAGGGACGAGCGATGAACGAGTCGAAACGCAGCCGTTCTCGCGGGCGGCTACCCACCGCCCGCGACCCGGCGGATCCGGGGGGTGCCCAGCGTCGTGCCGCCGGACTCCTCGAGTAGCGCCAAGGGCGGGTTGCCCCTAATAGAATCGGACTCCGGCCCGGCGACCGGCCCGCTTCCTCGAGCGCTGTCGAGCGCCTGGGAGCCTGCCTGGTCGTTGATCCGCTCCGCGGTGGCCGAGTGGCGTGGCCGAGTCCTCCCGGGCTCGGAAGCCGAGACGGTGCTCGACGACCTGTCCACTGAGATTGATGTCCTCGAGCGGGTGGCTCGCGCGTACCTCGGGCGCTGGGCGGCCGACGTGGTCGACGAAACCTCCCGGGCCGCCGAGGAATGGATCGGGCTCGCGTGGGCTGAGCGCGAGAAGCGCCTGCTCGGGGGCGCGACCCCGCAGCCTGCCCGTCGACCGGGAAACGGAGCGGCAGCCGAGTTCGATGCCCGGCTCGGGGGCGACCCATGAGTGGCCTATCGGATCTCTTCGGGGAGATGTCCGCGTCTGATTACATTCAGCACCGTCCGCGACCCAGACGCAGGCTCGGGAATACCGGGGAACCAAGCAGCGCCGGCGAGGCCGACGCCCGAAGGCTCCTGGCCCTCGTTTGGCCGACCGTCAGGGGGATAGGTCCGACCTCCGAGGAGCGCCGATCCGGGACATGGGAAATGGGCACGGTGGGGCCGTACGTTGGGCAGCGCCCGCCACCTCTCTACCTCAACGAGGGGGAGGCGGACCACGGGTCCGAGCTGGGGGTAAACGCCCCCCTCGCGTGGTGGGACAATTACGCGATCATCTACGACGAGGCGTGCTGGCAGATGCTGCCGCACCGCCGCTTCGAAACGATCTTACACGAGGCCCTGCACGCCGTCGGGTTCATCCACGGCCGGCGCGGGACCGGGCGCGCGTACCAGAAGGTGGTCTCGCGAGCAAAGCGGTCGATGTCGCAGTTGACCCGCCGCGAAGCGCGAAGGATCTCCCTCCGCAAGGAGGCGCCTCCGTGACGGGGTCCGAGCCGGATGCCGGGCTCGACGCACTGCTTCTCGAGGAGGAACGGTCCGGCTACAAGTACGACCGCGAGACGAAGCGAATCGCAGCCGGGCTCACCTTCGGCGACGCGCGGGAGCTACTGCGCGAGGTCCTTCGATTCAGTGACGAGACCGACTACGATGCCCTGCTGCTCTTCGCCGCGTCAACCCGCGTGGTGGATCTGCTCTCGCTCGTCTGGTATCTCAGCTTTGCCGGCGCGAAGTCGTCTGGCAAAACAACGGCGGCCCGGGTGGCGCGGTTCCTGTCTCATCACGTCATCGAAGCGGGCCAACTCACGGCCGCCGGCCTACCCGCGGCGATGCGGATCGCGAACGGGCTGATGCTCGACGAGGTCGACGTCCTGCTGCGCCGTGAGGGCGGGGACATGATCGCCGGCATCCTCCGTCAGGGGACCGACCGGTCCACCCCATACCTTCGGATGACCGAGTCGGGCCGCGGCAAGGAGTGGAAGCTCGTCGCGGTTCCGGTCTTCGGCCCCAAGGTCCTGACGTTCAAACGGGCAATCGACGACGCTCTCGCGTCGCGGTCCGACATCGTTCGCATGCCCCGTGCGCGCGATCCGAGCATCCGCCGTGCCTCCACCCGGTTCCGCCGAACGCTCCTCCCGCTGAAGGCATGGCTCGACCGGGAGGCCCGTCGGGTTCTCAGCGCGTGGTCGAAGGACGCCGTCGACAAGTTCCTCGACTCCCCGGAGTTCACCGCCATGAGCGACCGGCTGCATACGGACCTCGATAGAACCGGTCAGATCGGGGACCTCATGCTCCTGGTGGGCCACCTTTACGACTGGCCGACCGGCCCTGTGGTCCAAGTTCGCCTCGGCGTGATCGAGGAGGCCAGCGTCGACGACGAGGTGGAGGAGGTCCGGCGGGCGGTCCTGGCCCTCTACGAGGGTCGACCCAGCGTCCGGTCTTTGGACGGCCTCGATCTTCGGTCTGAGACCTTGCTCCTCAAGAAGTCCGCTATCAAGGCTCGGGTCGACCTCGACAGGAGAGCGAACTCCCAGAAGCCGATCTGGATCAACCGCGTCGCCGAGGCCCTGGACGACCTCGGATTCGAGCGCGACGAGAGGTTCAGCAAGACCGACCGAGAGAAGGCAATCCGGATCTCGCCCGATGCGGTAGCCCGCATCTCATTCCCCCTTTCGAGTAGTGCGGGTACTGAGGGACCAGCTCCTGCTTCCTCGTCAGAGATGGCTCGGGGCCCTCACTCGGGTCCCGCACTTTCAGAGGGGGGGTCAGAGTGCGGGCCCCTGTCTCCGGAGCGCCACAAGGGCCCGCACCGCCCCGGTCCCCCTGGGACTGCGGGACAGGGTGGGGGCGTTGGCCATCCGCCTATCGAGAAGCCGGCCCAGGGGCCCGCAGTGCCCGCAGTACCCGCACCCCCCCAGGTAACGCGGGGGGATCCCGAGGACCTCTTCGACGGCCGCGCGACCCGGACAGACGGGCTACGGCGCCGGCTCTATCGAGATGGGGGCGACCCGTGAGCGACCCGGCGCCGTGGGTTCGTGTTTACCTGACCAACCCTGCCGGCAACGGCACTCCGTTCGACCCGACGCTGTACCCCTGCCCCGAGTGCGGTACGGCCAAAGTCGTTTTCGTGGGGAGCGCGGGCGGTGAGGGATACGGCTCCAGCCTAGAGTATGGGTGCGCGGACCGCTGTTCGGGCCACGACATACCGGTCCGGACCATCGACTGGGTGCGCGAGGAGCCCGACAGCCGGTTGACCGGCGAGGTGAGCCGGAACTTCTACGATTTCTGCGTGTCTCGGTCGGGTGAACCGATCATCGTCCCGCCGCCACGGGTGGGCGACCCGCTCGAGGGTGGCATCTCTCTAAGGGGGGCGCCGCCGTGACCGCGCCACAACCACGGGTCGACTGCTCGCCGGGGCGACGCCGGCTCTGGACCTCGAGACGTTCGCCCCGGCTCTGGGTCGTCCCGTGTTCGGTGCCGGGCTGCCCCGCTTGCTCGGTCAGCCGCAGCGCCCTTAGGTCCCACCTAATCAAGCGGCACGGCCTGAGCCCGCAGGCGGCTTGGGCGGCCATCCTCTCGGCCGATCGAGTCCAGATACTTCGCCCGGAGGCGAGTTCGTGACTGGCCGCCTCCCCCACGCTAGGAGACGACTTCGAGACTATGATCGACAACGGGCTGAAAGGCGTCGCAGGGTAAGGGAGGAGACGGCTCGAAGGCAGCAGCGGATGGCTAAGTCCGGGGACGCGCAGCTCGAAGTCGGCCCCTGACCCGCTCTTCCCCGTCTCCCCGCAGGCTCCTCTCCCACCGTGCCGGCGCCGGTGTCCCGACCGAGAGGGGGCCCGACAGCGGCCGAAATCGGGGATTCTATATCGGCGTGGCCGACCTCCAGACACCGATGCCCAGACGGAAATCGGCCACGAATCCGCCGTCTCCCGGACTCGATTCTGCCGCGAACGAGCCAGACGCCGGCCCGGCGTCGAACGAGGCGCCGCCGGCCGCCGAACGAGACCAGGCCCGCCCCCGAACCCGTCCGGGCCAGGAGCGCCCGCCGAGTTTGGTGGAAGTCGAACGAGCCCGAAGCCTCGCTCCGCGAATCTGGGAGTTGTCGAGGATGAAGGTCTCGCCCGGGCTGATCTCGCGCGACGTTGGAGCGCCGATCGGCGCAATCCGGGCCGTCCTCTCGGAGCCTCCTCCCAGCGCCGAGGTTACTCCGACCGCCCAGTCCGTCTCCGTCGGGGCCCACGGCTCGACCGCGCCGTTCCGGCCCCAGTCGGAGAGCGATCGCTCGGCGATGCTCGAGCAGCTCAAGGCGCTCGAG
>JBGOSQ010000088.1:0-5903 GCA_041476045.1 Thermoplasmata archaeon
AGTGCGACTCCTCGACACCGTCCGGGCGAGCGACGGCCGCCTCGCGTTCGCGGAGAAGGGTCGGGCGGCCGTCGAGGGGTTCCTCGTCGGTCGGGCGCTGATGTACGCCTCGGTCTACTACCACAAGACCGTCCGGTCCGCTGAGGTGATGGCCCAGGGAGCGCTCGAGCGGATCCACGGGTATCCGGAGACGGCGGTGCCGCTCCTCCGCGGCAACGATGGAGAGTTCTTGGTGGCCCTGCAGCGGGAAGGAGGCGTTCCCGCGCGGCTCGTGCGCGGTCTCCTCGAACGGCGATTGTACAAACGGGCGCACGGTTGGCGGACCCTGTCCCCATCGCAGCGCCGCCGGTTCCGCATCTTGATCGCCGATCCGTCGGAACGCCGGGCCGCCGAGGATCGGCTCGCCGAGAGCCTCCACGCGCCGGCGGGCAGCGTCCTCCTCGACTTGGCCGGGCTCGAGGGGCGGACCTCCCCCGAGACCGACTGGGCCGAGGTCGCGATCGTCGACGAGGGCCGGCTCAGTCACCCGTTCCGCGCGCCGTCCGTCTGGCAGGCGCTCGCGATGCGGCCGCCGACGCGCTCGCTCGTCTCGATCTACGCCGACCCGCGGGTCGTGCGCGGTCTCGAGGGACGGGCCGCGCGCGGCGCCCTCGGGATGCCGTGACCCCGGGCAGCTCGTCGCCCTCGTGCGCGAGCACGCTCGCCCACTGGGCGTCGGTCACCGGCACGACGGAGAGCCGGCCGATCCGGAACAGATCGAACCCCGCAAGCGCGGGATCGGAGCGGAGCTCGGCGAGCGGGATACCCCTACGGAGCTGCCGCACCGGCTGGATCTCGACCGACCAGCTCGGGCGCGCGTCGGAGACGTCGCGGACGGGTCCGCGCGAGACGCGGGCGATCCCGATGGCGCTCCGAACGCTTCCGGAGTGGTAGTAGAACGCCTCGTCGCCCGGGACCATCGCCCGGAGGTGGCGAAGGGCGAGCGGGTTGTGGACGCCGTTCCATTCGGTGCGGCCGTCGCGCTCGAGATCGGAGAACGCGTAGTGCGTCGGCTCCTCCTTCAGCAGCCATCGGGCCATGGCGCCCCGGGAGCCGCTCCCGCCGATATCGGTGTCGCCCTCATGGCCGACGGAACCGTTTTGGGACGCAACCCCTGCCCACGGTCGTGCGAATCGTCCTCGTCGGGACCGGCGTTCTTCCTATCCCCCCGACGGGCTACGGCGGAGTCGAGCGCACGATCGCCGAGCTCGCCGAAGCGCTCGGACGATCCGGCCACGTCGTGTCGATCGTCAACGAGGTCCGTCGAGGCCGCTCCCTCGACGAGTACTGGTTCTCGCTGGGCCTGCCGAAGAAGCTCTCGCGCGAGGCGTACGATGTCGTCCACGCGAGCACCCCCGTCGTCGCGAACCGGCTCGGAGGGGCCCGGATCCCGTACGTGTACACGACCCATTCCCGCCACTGGTTCGAGCGGGACTCCTGGAGGGCACGATGGGGGTACTTTCTCGAGCGGCGCGCGGTCCGACGCGCGACGGTCCCGATCGCGCTGACGGATCGGCTCCGGCGCGAGATCGCATCGCGCGTGCCCTCGGTCGCGCGGTCCCTCGCCGTCATCCCCATCGGGGTCGATGTGGAGAAGTTCCGACCGGAATGGTCAGCGAGGACGGGCCGGACCGCGCTCGGGGTCGGGGTCGTCCGACCGTTCAAGCGCTGGGAGCTCGCGGCGCGGGCCCTGAAGGGAACCGGGTTCCGGCTGCGATTGATCGGACCTACGCCCGATCCCGACTACGCGACACGGGTGCGCGCGGAAGGTGACCACGTCGAGATCCTGGGAGAGGTGCCCGAGACCGAGCTGCGCCGGGCGCTCGCGGAGGGCGATCTCCTCCTCCACCCGAGCCGCGTCGAGCTCCTGGCGGGAGCCGTGCTCCAGGGCCTCTCCTCGGGACTCCCGGTCCTCGGCGCCGCGCCCGTCGCCGACCTCGTCGAGCCCGGCACCGGCGCCTGCGCTCCCGACCGCGCGACCGACGAGGAGATCGTCGCCTTCCTTCGGAGCCAGGTCGTCGCGTACGCCGCCGACCCGGGCCGGCTGAGGACGGAAGGCACCGCGGCCCGGCAGGTCGCCGAGCGGCGCTTTTCGTGGGAGCGGGTCGCCGAGGCGCACGTCGCGCTGTACCGCGAGGCAGCCTCGCTCAGGCCACGACGAACCCCTGGTTCGTGATCGCGAAGGGCCGGCGCTCCGGGTCGTGGGCGCTGCCCCGCATCCGGACGATCTTGATCTGACGGACCGACCGGTCGCCCACCCATTTCCGCGTGAGGAGAATCTCCCCTCGCGTCAGGATCTCCTCGGGGGTCAGGAGACCCGGGTTCCCCGGGGTGGCCGAGATGAGCGTCGTGACCTCCTGCTCGCTGAGGAAGCGCAGCAGGGACTGGATCTCGGTCCGCTCGGCCTGCGGATCGACGGAGACCTTCATCGCGAAGCGCCGTATCGACGTGACCGAATCGACGACGACGCGCGTGAACGGGTGGCCGCCCATCTGCTGGCGGAGCTTCAGGTGGATCGACTGGATCGAGATGTCGTCGGAATCGCTCGGCCTCCGGGCCTCGATCGTGAGGTCGCGCATCGACTTCAGGTCGCCGAGCGCGCGGATCTCCTGCACGTCGGCCATGCGACGGATCGCCTTCGTCCCCGGGTTCGCGTCGAGCGTCCGGACGGCCGATAGGTCCCAGCCGAACTCGCGCACGTTCTCGACGATCTCGCTGGGGGGCTCGTCGACCGCGACGAGGAGGACCTCCTCGTTGCGTCGAAGGCCGTCGAGCAGGAAGCTGAGCGCGAGGAGGGTCTTCCCGCTCCCGACACCGCCGGTGATCAGGTACGGCCGGCCGGCGAGCAGCCCGCCGCCGAGCATCCGGTCGAGGCCGGGGATTCCCGTCGAGACGCGGTGGAGGTCCTCGACCATGCTCAAGCTCCGTCCGGCGATCCCGCATCGGTTCCGGTCGACGTGGGATCCGGTCGCGGAGGCTCGCCGTCGCCCGAGGCGACGCGCTCCTCATCGGGGGGCAGTGACCCCGGTTCGGCCCCCGTCACGGACGGTGCCTTCCGTCGCGACGCGCGGCGCTTCGGTTTCGCCGGCGATGGAGTGAGGGCCGGAGGCTCGGTCGGCATCGCCTCCGTTCCTGCCGGAGCCGGCGGTGCCTCCAGAGGAACCGGCGCCGAGGCGATCCCTTCGACCGCCGGGACCTTCGACGTTTTCGCTGCCCGTTTTCGAGGAGCCGCGACCGGCGCGCCGGGGGCCTTCCGACGACGCTTCTGCGCGGGAGGTCCGCCGGGGACAGCCGGTTCGGCGCCCGCGACGGTCCCGGCCGCGTGTTCTTCCGGCGCACCCGCCGGAGCAGGGGGAGGTTGGGCGGCCGGCGGGGTCGCGGGCCGTCGATCCGCGCGGACGGTTGCGCTCCCCGGTTCCCCTCGGGCCGGAGCTGTGCCCTTGCCAAGCGAGGGAAGTGGTGGAGGAGATGATCGGGCGGTCGCCGGGGCCGTCGGCGGACGCGGCGCACCGTGCGTCGGTGTCGGTCGTTGCGAAGCGGAAGGGGCCGAGGGAGGAGAGGGACGCGTCGCCGTACGAATCGCTTCGGCGGTGGGTGAGGCTCGGCCTGCAGGCGGTGGGGGAGGCGGCGAGCCGGGAGGCGAAGGAGGAGCGACCACCTTCTCCATCTTGATGGCCGGAGGCGACGGCGGGGCCGGTCCGACCGGCATCGCCGCAAGAGCGGGAGGGGGTGGGATCGTAACGGGGCCCGGCATGGGCGGGGTGGGCGGCGGCTTCGGGAACTCCGCTCGCGCCCGAGCGGGAGCGGCCGGCGGCGGCGGTGGGGGCGGAGGCGGTGCGGAAATTGGGGCGGACGCGGGCCCTTCGGGAACCGCGGCTGCCGCACGCGACACGGGCGCCGCCGAGCTGGCGGTGGTAGCCGAGGGCGTTGCGATGGCGGGCGAGGCCGGCGACGCAGGAGTCTTCGGCGCCGGCACCGAGGCCCGCGGAGCGGCCCCGCCGGGTTCGAGCGCGTCGAGGACCTTCTCGAGCATCGGTCGCAAGGTCGACAGATCGGGAGGGCCCGAGGGCGGAATTCCCATGCGCGCGGCGGCCAGGCGCGCCCGCAGCCGTCGCATCGCGGGTGTCTCCTTCATGCTCCCGTCGGACGGAGACGTCTCGCCCAGGCGGGAGACGAGCTCGAGGACCCGGCCCCGTGCGCGCGCCACGATGCGCGCGACCTCCTCGGCTGTGGAGCGCTCGGATGCGGCGAGCGCTTCGAGCACGGTCGATCGGACCGCCCCGACATCGACGCCGACCGCGATCAGATCGCGGCTGTCCTGCTCGAGCGAGGCGAGGCTCGTCGCGAAGACCTCGGGGGGCTCCGGCGTCTCGGCCCGGCCCTGCGTCGGCTCGATCGTGCTCGGCATCAGTTCCTGGGTGTCACGCGAGATCGTGAGCGCGAGGTTGATGTCGAGCCCCTTGGGGGATATCCGGTACGGGTGAAGGCGGCCGTCGTGCTCCGAGCCCCGGAACTTCTCGACGCCGATCGCGCGGACCGTCCGGGCGTCGTGCTCCCAGCGGAAGAGCCGGATCTCCCCGCGCGCAAGCAGGCGCTCCGGGGTCTCCGAGTCCTCGAGCGGCGCCTCGACGGTGAGGACCGTCGTGACGCGGAGGTCCGAGAGGAAGCGCAGGAACGTCTGCGCGCCCAGGGTCTCGTCGAACCCCTTCATGCAGAAGTATTGGAGCGCAGTGAGCGAGTCGATGACGATCCGGTGGAAGTTGCGGCGTGCCATCTCCATCTTGAGCGTCTGCTCGAGCGCGGTGAACGTCACCTCGACGCTCGAGAGCTCCGGCGTCTTCCGGATCTCGGTGGGGATCTGCGAGAACGGCACCGACTGGCGGACCGCGGCGATGTCCTTGAACGGCGCCCGCTCGTAGCGCATCACGTCGGGGATCGCGTCGAAGACGTACACCGCGTCGAGCTCGGGGAGGAGCGAGCGGTGGTTCATCCGCATCTCGTTCGGCGGTTCCTCGAGCGTCACGATGAGGCACCGCTCGCCGCGCCGCACGCCTTCGCAGAGGAACTGCAGGGCGAGAGTGGTCTTGCCGGTCCCCGAGGGGCCGACCACGAGGTACGGTCGCTTCGCGAGGAAACCGCCGTGGAGCATCGCATCGAGGGTCTCGGTCCCCGTCGGAACGCGGGCCTCCGGGACAGGCGCCGTCTGATCCTGGTCGCCCACCCTGCCTCTGTCGCCTCGGGTCGTACGGCCCGAACCCGGCGGCAGAGAGGCAATGGGGCCCGCCCGCCTTATTCTATTTGTCGGAGACCGGATTCGACGCGGCCCCGCAAGTGGAAATATACCGAGTGCTCAGGCCGGACCATGGTACCGAAGCCGACGGAGGGACTCGCGCTCATGCGCAGCCTCGCGACCCAGGTGCCCGAACACCTCGAGATCGGGTTCAGCGCGGCCCAAGATCTCGGAGCCCCGATCCCCCGACAGGCACGCGCGGCGCTCGTCGTCGGCATGGGTGGCTCCGCGATCGCGGCGGACCTGGTCCGCGGCGTCACCGACCCCGAGCTCGAGATCCGCCTCGACGTCGGTCGCGGCCCGACGCTGCCCCGGAGCGTCGACCGCACGACCCTCACGATCTTCGCCAGCTACTCCGGGAACACCTGGGAGACGCTTTCGGCGTACGACGAGGCCGCCCGACGCGGCTCGCACCGGCTCGTGATCAGCTCAGGGGGCGAGCTGTCGCGACGCGCCGATCGCGACGGAGTCCCCCACCTGCAACTCCCCCCCGGCCTGCGGCCTCGTGCCGCGGTCGGCTACCAGTTGGGCGGCCTCCTCGGCGTCCTCGACCCGTTCTTCCCCGAGTCGAACG
>JBGOSQ010000089.1:0-5791 GCA_041476045.1 Thermoplasmata archaeon
CCGACGCCCTCTCCGATGATGCGGTGAGGCTCCTCTACCCGCCCGAGCAGTCGGACGGGCACGAGCGGAGCGGAGGGAGAGGGAGGGACGGCACGGACTGCCCGGGATGACCCGGGGGTTCGAATCAGTCCCAAAGCCTCATTCCCTTCGAAACTCGCACAGTGATTTCTCCTCAGTACGGAGCACGTTTCTCCGTGCGGAGGCGTCGCGTACTCACCGTCGCGACTACGCGATTGTGGGGGCACGTTCTTCCCGGGGCATGAAACGGCGTCCCAGGCTCCGCAGCAACTCCAACCGACGCCCGAGGAGCCGCTCGATCGCCTCCAGGAGAAGTCGATCCCCCGCGTCGAGGCTTCCCGTCGCGAGGACGAGGAGGACGAAGGCGCCGGCGATCGCGACCACGAGCGCGGGGAGGGCCCACATCGGGATCGCGAAGGGAAGTAGCGCGAGGAGGAGCCCGATCGGCACGGCCGTGACGAGGAGCGGGATGAGGGTATGGCGCTGGAACGGGTGAACTCCCTCGAGGACCGCGATCTCGACGAGCGAAAGTGTAGGGTACGACGCGATCGCGACCGTCCACGCGATCGCGGCCCCGGTGACGCCCCACGGGGGGATCAGGATCGCGCTGAGCACGATATCCGCGCCGGCGGACGCGAAGGTGTTGTAGAGCAACAGGCGGGTCTGGCCGAAGGAGACCTGCGTCGCGGTCGCCGGCCCCACGAGCGTCGAGACGAGCGCGCCGATGAGCAGGATCTGGAGGGCGAGGGAGTCGACGGCCGATCCAGGACCGTAGACGAAGGTGAGCGAGCCCACGGGATCGAAGAAGAAGAGCAGGAACAGCGGGACCGACGTGAGGAGCGTCCACTTCGTCGCCGTCGAGTACGTCGTCCGGACCGAGTCGGTGTCGCCGAGCCGGACGAACCGGGCGGTGACGGGGAGGATGATGTAGCTCAGCGAGCCGATCCCGACCTGAAGGAGTCGCGCGAGCGAGAGATCGGCCGAATAGTAACCCACCGAGGTACGGTTGACGACGCCGAGGATGAGCGTGTCGATGTTGCCCGCGACGAAGCCGACCGCCGTCACGAGGAACAGCGGGAGGGCGAAGGCGAGCAGCTTCGTCGAGGAGCCGAGTTCGCGGGGGCCTGGGGTGAGATGGCGGGACAGCCGACGGCGCGAGTACTCGGCGAGCGCCACGATCGTCACGACGGCCGAGAGGAGGTAGGTGGCGAGCGCGGTCGTGTAGGCGATGTGCACCGGTGTGAGACCGTCGGCGATGACGAGGAACCCGATGAACAGGAGCGGGTTCAGGACCTGGATGAAGATCGCATTCGGCAGGACGTCCTCGTATCCCTGGAAGATCGCGGCGATCAGGCTCCCGACGATCTGCAGCGCGACCGCGACGGCGAAGAAGAGGAGCGTCTGGGCGAGGAGCGGGCTCCGATACGTGGTCGCGATCGGGATGCTCAGGAGTCCCATGAGCCCGGCGACGGCGACGGCCGACGGGACGACGTAGGCGAACGACGTCCGGACCATCCGACGCCGTTCGCGTTCGTCCCCCTCGAACGGGAGGCTCCTCGCGATCGCCTGCGGGAGTCCGAGCGTCCCGATCGAGGAGAGGAGGCCGGCGATGATGAGCCCCAGGAAGAACTGGCTGAACTCGTCGATCGTCAGGATCCGGAAGAGCAGGACCCGCGTGACGAACGTCTCGGCGACGAACCCGAGGGTCCCGATCATCATGACCAGGGTGCCGCGGGTCACCGAGGTGAGCCCTTCGCGGGTACCCGACGAAACCTCGGCCACGTTCGACCTCGGTCGTGCGGGGGGCCATCCGAGGCCAAAAGGATGTGGGGACGCCGGCACGGGGTACTTTACGGCTCGGCCCCCTTGGCGGCGACGTGACGTTCCCGGGGCCGCCGCTGCCCCTCTGGGGCCTCGCCCTCCTGGCGCTCGCCATCGCCGTTGCGGGCGTCGGTGAGCTCCTTCGAGGACTGGCCGCGCGGCGAGTTCCCCTGCTGCGCATCACCGACCCCATCGAGCGAGCGCTGCTCGACCTATACGTGGGCGGGGCCGCGTTCTACGTCCTCGCCGCCGTGCCGCTCCCGATCTTCTACCCCGCGACCATCGTCGCGGTGCTGGTCGCCTCCGCGATCGGGCTCATTGTCCTCCGTCTCCGGGACCCGGACCGAGAAGCGACCCGGGATAAGTTCGCACGCGCCGTCGCATCGCTCGGGCGTCCGTCCCACGCGCTCGCTCTGATCGTTACGGCCGTTCTCTTCCTCGTCGAGCTCAGCGCGATCGACGGGATCGGGAGCGGCAATACGTTCGACGCGAGCCTCCTGTCGACGTACACGAGCCTCCTCCTCTCCCACCACACGCTTCCGCTCACCCTCGCGCCCGTGGCCTCGGAGGGACTGGCGTACCCGCAGGGAACCACCGTCTGGCTCGCCGTCGCGCAGGGACTCTTCGATCTGCCGCCCCTTCGCACGAGCCTCCTGATCACGCCGTTGTTCCTCGCGCTCGCTCCGCTCGGCGCGTTCGGCCTCGGCCGGCGGCTCGGAGGCACCGCGACCGCCGGCGCGGCCCTCGCGATCGTCTTCGCCTTGTTCAGCGCCTCGACGCGCGGGCTCGTCGCGGGGAGCAACGACTTCGTCCTCGCCACGCCCCTCGTCCTCCTTCTCGCGGGCTGGTCGGTCGAATGGACCCGCTCCGGAGGCGTGAGCGCACTCGATGCGCTCGCGTTCGGCGCCCTCGCGGGCTACGGTGCCGCGCTCAATCCCGTGGGACCTATGGTGCTCCTCCTCTCCCTGCCGATCCTCGCGACCTTGGCGACCCCCAGGCTCGGCGGAAGCCTCGCGCGATGGCTTTCACGGTGGACGATCGCGATCGCCGCGTCTCTCCTGCTCGTGGCGCCGAGCCTCGTCGCGATTGCTCGCTCGCCCTCTTCCGCGGGTCTTCCGTCTTCGGGAGGCGGAACGGCCGTCGGATCAGCGGCCGGCGAATCGTTCTCGCAGTTCATCGGTCGCGTCGACCCGTTCCTCTTCCGGACCGCCGACGAATCTCTCTCGCCCTTTCCTCTCCTTCGGGCGGAGCTCGCCCTCCTGTTGGTCGGCGGGATCGTCCTCTTCGTGTTCGGTCGGAAGCGCTCCGGCATCTCCGGCGATCTGGCGCGCTTCGCGCTCGCGGCCGGTGCGACGACGATGATCCTGCTGGCGGGCGGGGTGCTCGCGTTCGAGGGGATCGGACCGTTCCCGTACCTGTATCGGTTCACGAGCGTCGGCGAGCTCTCACTGCTCTTGTTCGTCCTCTACGGGATCGTCGCCGCGGTTCCGCTCGCGGCCGCTCTTCGGGGTCTTGCCGATGGCCTGCCCCGACGGCGATCCCCGTCCATCCCCCGCCCGCGCGCCGAGCGTTGGGAGCTCGGACGGATCGCCCTCCCCGCGCTCGTGGCGCTGGCGATCGTCGTACCGGGGATCGCCGTGACTTCGACCGAGCTTCCGGGGCAGCTTCACTCGGTCTACACGACGTTCTCGAACGTCACCGACGCGGACCTCGATCTCCTCGAGTGGGCTCCGGGTCACCTGCCCCCAGGGAGCCGCGTACTGGTCGCACCGGGCAGCATCGCGGAGTTCCTGCCGGCGTACGATCCGTTGGTCGTGCTCCTCTATCCGATGACCGTCGGGTTCTTGACCGTCCACGCGGACTACTGGGTCGTCGTCCACGAGCTCACGAACGGGACCCTGGACGCAGCGGGATGGACGGCCCTCCGGGGGCTGGCGGTCGAGTTCCTCGCGGTCACCGAGAGCAACACGGCGCTCTTCGCACCGATGGACCCCGCGCCCTTGATCGCCGCGCAGACGCCTACCGCCTTCCAGGAGGGCGCGGTCTATCTGTTCGACCTCCGCGCGCCGTGAGCGCGGCGGGATGGGTCGGCCGGGCTATAGGAACTCGTCGAGGAGCGCGTCGCGGCCGCGGAGCCCCGCGGGCTGGAGGACGAGAGGTCCCGCCGCGAGCACCTCTTCCAGGTCCTCGTAGGTCGGCTTCTCGACGCGGTAGAAGAGCCCCGTCGGGATCTTCTCCCCCCACTCGAGGGAGCGCTGCCACGCCTGGACGATGTTCAACGGGTCGTGGCCCGCGCTCTCGAGCTTGTAGACGCGCTGCCGGAACCAGTCGAAGGTGTTGATCTTGTTATACGTCACGCACGGCGAGAGGGTATCGATGAACGCGAAGCCCTTGTGCTGGATGCCGCCGGCGATGAGGTCCGCCATCTGCTTCACATCGCCGGAGAACCCGCGCGCGATGTAGGTGGCCCCGCTCGCGAGCGCGAGGGCGATCGGATCGAGCGGGTTCTCGATCACGCCGGTCGGCGTCGACTTCGTCTTGTGCCCCATCATCGAGGTCGGTGAGGCCTGCCCCGTCGTGAGCCCGTAGATCTGGTTGTCCATGGTCACGTACGTAAGATCGACGTTCCGACGCATCGCGTGCACGAAGTGGCCCGCGCCGATCCCGAACCCGTCGCCGTCGCCGCCGGTGGCGATCACCGTGAGGCCGTGGTTGCCCCACCGGATCCCCTCGGCGACCGGGATGGAACGGCCGTGGATCGCATGGAAGCCGTACGAGGAGAGGAAGTGGGGCAGGTTCGACGAGCACCCGATGCCGGAAACCAGGACGACGTTGTGGGCGGGGAGCTTGAGGCGCTTGACCGCCATCTCGACGGCGGCGACAACGCTGAAATCGCCGCACCCGGGGCACCAGGTCGGTTTGATGTCGGACTTGCCCAGGAGCGGCAGCGGCGTGCCGACGACCGCTGACGCCTGGGTACTACTGCCCGACATGACCCATCACCTGAAGCGCGCGCGCGACGATCTCCCGAGGGTAGAACGGTTCGCCGTCGTACTTGAGGAACCGGTCCGGGAACTCGAGGCCGAGCTCCGCGCGCAGGAGGCGGCCGAGCTGACCGGAGAAGTTCGCCTCGATGAGCAGGCGGCGGCCCGGACCGGAGAGGGCGTCGGTGACCTCGGGTCCGTGCACCGGGTAGACCGTGGGCAAGGAGACGAGGCGGGTCCGTCGGCCCTGCTGGAGGAGGATCTTCATGGCATCGCGGATGGCGCCGATCGTCGATCCCCAGGCGACGAACGTGAGTTCGGGCGATGCGTGGCCTTCGATGAGAGGACCCGGGCTCCCCTTCCGAAGCCCGTCGAGCTTCCGCATCCGCTTGTCCATCATCTTGACGCGTTCGGCGACCCAGATGGGTATCCCGGACTTGACGTCGGAGATCAGGTGGCCCTTCTCATCGTGCTCGTCCGAGCCGGCGATGAAGTTGAGGCCGGGTTGCCCGGGGAGCGCGCGCGGCGACACGCCGGACGGCGTGTAGGCGTAGCGCTTGTAGTCGTTCCCGTTCGCCTCGACCTGGAAGAGCGAGGGGATCTCGACGTCGAGCGAGATCGCGTTCCGGTCGACCGTCATGAAGTTCTCGGAGAGGTGGAGATCGCTCGCCAAAAGGATCGGCGTCTGCCACGCCTCCGCGAGCTGGAAGGCGCGGATCGTCGCGTGGTAGGCCTCGAGCGCGTTCGACGGAGCGAGAATGGCTCGGGGGAACTCGCCCTGCCCGGCCCCGAGCATCATGTTGAGATCGCCCTGCTCGGTCTTCGTGGGAAGTCCGGTCGACGGGCCGGACCGCTGCGATTCGACGACGACGAGCGGCGTCTCGGTCATCCCGGCCATGCCGAGGGCCTCGACCATGAGGGCGAAGCCGCCGCCGCTCGTGGCGGTCATCGCACGGACGCCGGCGTAC
>JBGOSQ010000090.1:0-5633 GCA_041476045.1 Thermoplasmata archaeon
CCAATCCAACAGCGTGACGCTCCTCCCCTCGGTGCTCCGCCCGCTCTACCTGCAATCGATCGCCAAGATGGCCAACGGAACGGGGTTCACCATGACCTCCGACCTCGCGATCCAGATCGTGCTGGGGAGCGTGCTCGTGACCGTGGGGCTGATCGTGGTCTTCCGGTGGCTCGCCCCGTCGTACCTGAGCCATCGGACCCTCATGCTCGCCGCGTGGCTGCTGTCGGTGTTCGGAGTCGCCTTGGCCTGCTACTATCTCGGCCTCGGCGCCGACTACCGGCGGTTCGCTTACTTCCTCTACCCACTTTCGCTCCTTACCGTCGGGATCGCCGGGGACATGCTCTTCGTCCAGCTCCTCTCGGTTCCCCCCGACCCGATCCCAGCGGGGGCGAAGTGGACCCTCCCTCCGAGAACGCGGCGCACCCGCGAGCTGAGCTGGCGGCGATGGAACCGTCGGCAGTCGGTGTACGCGATCGCAGTGACTCTCCTCTCCGTCGGGCTCGTCGTCGCGGCCGACAACTTCACCATCGTGAACGCCCAGCGCTATGCGAGCTACTTCTCCGGCACCGGTCACGACGCGTCGTTCGTACACGCGATGAAGGCGATCTCGGACACCGGCATCGCGGGGAGCATCTTCTCGACGAGCGAGGCCGTCGATCGCTGGCCGTCCACGCTCACGCAGCGTAACGTCTTCGAGGTGCGGGCACCGACCGGGTTCACCTACGCCGACAACCTCATCGTCACGGACGAGCTCGCCTTCCTCGCCCTGAACTACCGCTACACGGTCACGAACGGGCTGGTCGGGGCCGCCATCCCCGGGATTACCCCGGGGTACTTCAACGCCAGCCCGGTCTACGGCCTCTTCGCCTACGGCGTCTTCCGCCAGGTCCTTCAGGTCGCGCCCGGCGGCGTCTCGGTGACGCTCGCCGGCGGCGCCTCGACCTCGATCTACCCGAAGACCTCGACGGAGCTGCCGGAGATACTGCTCCCGTCGGATCCGAGCAGCGAGTCCCTGGTAATCGTCTACAACGGCTCCGGGTTCGTCGTCACGGAGACGATCGCCGCAACCCCGGGGACCGATCACCTTTCGGTCGCCTATGCGGCGGTGGCGACGGGTCCCGCGAACGTGACCCAGATGACGATGAAGGTCGTGAGCGCCACGAGCAACTACGATCAGGTGAACCAGACCTCGCCGAACGGGTTCGCGTGGGTGACGAACACGACGGGCGGCAACTACTCGACGTTCGGCAACGCGACCACGAACGCCGCGATCCGGAGCTTCTCGACGTCGAACGCCTCCACCGGACGTGGCGCGTTCGTGACCTTCGGTGCGAACTCGAGCTCGACGAGCGGCTCGCCGACGCTGACGCTCGGGATCGATCTCACCTCCCCCGGCGCCCTGAACCCCACGACCGCCGTCGCCGGCTTCTATTCCGGGCCCACCCTCTTCTCGCAATGGGAGGTGCGGTTCGCCCTCCTCTGGAACGGCACCCGGACCCAGGGCCCGATCGCCCAGGCGTTCTTCCAGGACGAGTACCACGCGACGCTCCTCGACGTCGATGGGGCGTGGACCGTTCTCGTGATGCCGGCCGTCTGGCCACGCTGACCGGGCTGCGACGAGCCGCTATCGGACGGGCGGTCCCACGGTCGAACCGCGTTCGAGCGGCACCGACGCGCTGAGCACGGGGAGCACGGCCGGGAGGAGCACCACGATCCAGAGCCCGGAGATGAGAAGAATGGAGGCGGAGAATTCGGTCTGCATGTACGCCTGGTACTGCAATCCGGCCTGGGCCGAGCTATTGTAGAGCAGCACGAACCGAGCGTCCCAATCGGACCAGACCTGATCGGCGGAGACCCAGGGGCCCGGGCGCGGGAACGCGTTGGTGAGGCCCGGCGTAGTGAGGTTGATCGCGAGGGAGAGGTTGGGGCTCCCGTTCACGGGATCGATCGCGTTCTGGCGGAAGGCGACGCCAGGCGATATTCCGGCGCTCGCGTTGGCGGGAGTGACGGTCGTGATGGCCGTGGCCGGGATGGTGGTCCCGTAGGTGGTGAGGTTACCGGTGCGCGAGGTCGTGTTCCACACGAATGCGCCGGCGGACGACCCGTTGAGCGCGTCCGTGTGGACCCCCGGGACGTTGGCGATCCGGACGGAGATCCAGATGACGTCGCGCGCCGGCGTCAGCGAGACCGCGGAGAACGTTGCGATCGCCGTCGGTTGGTCGGGTACCGTCGTCACGTTCTCGTACACGGTGACGAACGGCGTCGGGTAGACGATCTGGTATCCCGTCCCGTTCGCGAGCGCGACCACGGGCGGAGAGGCCCCGCCGGGCTGCACCAGGCTCACGGTGACCCCGCCCTGGAGCCCGACCTGCATCGAGGCCGTGGGGATGCGGGCGATCTCCCGGAAGTAGTCGAAGGAGAACGCGCCGTAGACGAACGAGGAGTTGAAATTGCCCGCGGCGACGCCCGGAACGCTCGCGACGACGAGCGAGTTCGTGGCCGAGTACCGGTTGGAGAGGGTCATCGAGGTGAGCTCGCCATCGGAGACCTGGCTCGCGGTGTACTGCTGGGCGTTGCCGGCGAGGAAGGAGACGACGTACGTGATCCGGGTGCCCGTGAGCGCCGAGGGCCAGTGGCCGGAGAGGACCGTCGTCGAGAGGACATTGCCGTCGATGCCGGAGTCCGTGATCGCGCTGATCGCGTTCAGGAACGTGCTGTCGTGCCCGGTCCGCGCGTAGTAGTTCTCGTACGCCTGACCGTTCGGGGAAGTGAAGCTCTGCGCGATCCCGACGAGGAGCATCGCGGTAACGATCACGAGGACGGGTTCGAGCCAGGGATACCGGTCCCGCACCACGGGGCGGAGCGAGGAGCGCGGCGGCGCAGCTCCCGCGCGGGGATTCGGGCGCGCGACGACCGTGCGTGTCCATCGGCGCCCGGCGAAGAAGAGGTCGAGGACGAAGAGCGGGATCAGGATCGTCGGAACGTAGAGGAAATACTGGAACCGTCGGAAGTCGGTCGAGATGCCGATGAAATACGCCGCCATGCTCCCGGCGAAAACAGCGAGGAACGATGCGGCGACGACGAGCCAGGGCGTCGTCAGCCAGGTGGGGTGCTTCCAGCGGAGGAGCAGGAACGTGAGGAAGATCCCGACGCTGGCGGCGACGACGAGGACGACGGTCTGGCCGGTGGAAAGGCCGGCGGTGGAGCCGGTCGCGAGCTGGATCGCGGTCGACAGGTAGAGCGGCTGGAGCATCGACGGGAGGAGCGACGTGGTCGACGACGAGCTCGCGAGAACGAGGTAGGAGGGGTGACCGATCGACTGGATCGCGGTCGCGACGTAGTAGCCGCCAACGCCGAGGACGAGCGTGAGAACTCCCGCGAGCCCCGCGCGCGAGATCACGAGGGTCCGCGGTAATCGACCGACGAGCATGAGCCCGAACCCGAGGAAGAACAGCGTGCCGAGGAGCACGGCCGCGGTGAGGGAGTGGGAGAGGATGCAGACCGTCGTCGTTGCCCAGAAGAGGTAGAGATGGAACGGCGCCCGCGTCCGAAGGTACCGGAGAAGGAAGACGAGCGAGAGGGTGAGGAAGATCAGCGCGAAGAGGTTCGGATAGCCCCCGAAGAAGTAGATCTGCTGGAAGTGCGGTTCGGCGAGGAAGAGCCCTTCCGCGAGCAGGGCGAGCGAGGGCCGGACGAGCAGCGTTCGACCGAGATAGTACGTCGCGATCCCGAGGCCGATTATCATGGCGCCGATGAAGATTCGGCCACCCGTGAGCGGCCCGCCGCCGACGATTACGGAGAGCCCCAGGAACGGGAACGAGGCGGGCGGGTAGCCGAACAGCGAGGAGACTGACGCGTGCGGGAGCCCGATGTAGGCGTAGGAAGTGAGCAGCCACGTGCTCGCGTCCTCCCCCGGAGGGACCGGGTACGCCGCCGCGACCCATTCCCAAAGCGCGGCGAAGGCGATCGCGATCAGTACGGCGAGGGCCAGATAGAGCGCCGGCCGGTCGGCATTGCCGGCAAATCCGTGGGAGTTCCGGGGTTCCGACGTGTCCCGAGGGAAGCGACGTCCGAGCCATCCGCGGAAGCGGGAGATCGGTCCGGGACGGCCCGGACGCGTCCCAGGAGCCCCGGGCGAAACCTCACGGGTCGAGGGCGCTGAGGGGCCAGCTGGACCCTCGGAACGCACTGCCATAGACCTTCGAGCCGCTCCGAGGCAAGAGCCTATCTAAGGCTTGGGGCAACGTCCCGCTCGTCCCTCTCGAAAACGCGCGGTTCCCGCCGGCAAAACACCTCGAAACGCGCCAGCCCGAGCAAAGGCTTATAGTCGGGTCCGGGTCGGAGCACCCCTCGGGAGCATCGTTCCGGTGGCGAAGCGGAATCTCGTCGTCATCGTCGCGGACACTCTGCGCGACCCCCGCCCGCTCGGGGTACCGGGAGCCCCGCTGATGCCCTTCCTGGACGCCTTCGCCCAGAAGGGGGTCTCCTTCGAGCACCTCCTCGCGAGCTCGTCCTGGACCGCGCCGGCCCACGTCAGCCTCCTCACGGGCGTCGACCCTTGGGAGACCCACTTCCAGGTCCCCGGAGCCCCGCGGCGACCGCCGCCCTCCGAGAGCCTGGCCGACAAGTGGACCAAGGAGGGGGGCGTCTCGGCCGCCTTCTCCGCGAACTTCGTCGTCACACCGGTGCTCGGCACCGCCACCGGCTACACGCGGTTCAACCCGGGGTTCCCCGCCGGCACCGCCGGGAAGTTCCAGCTCGCTCTCCAGTTCGCCGGCTACGAGCGCCTCCTCTACTGGGCCATCGAGGCCACGCACCAGCGAAGGGCCGGTCCGCTGGGACGGCTCGGAGCCCACGCCCTCGACTGGGGCGGGGCCGGGCTCACGAAGGCGATCGGCACGATGCGCAGCGGCGAAACCCTCGCCCGCTCGCTCCAGCGGTTCCTCCGGCGACGCCCGAAGCAGGACCCACCGCCGCTCCATCTCTTCTTCAACCTGGTCGAGGCCCACGAGCCGTACCTCTTCGGAGGCGGCGGCGGACCCGGGGGCAGCGCCCGATCGCTCGCCAATCTCCCCAGCATCAACATGGCGCGCCTGACCGATGCGCTGAAGCCGGTCGGCCAGCCCGCGAGCTTCCTCGACGCGTACCGCGCCTCGCTCCCGGCCGTCGACGGGGTCTTCCAGCACCTCGTCGAGATCCTGCGGAAGAGCGGCGTCCTCGACAACGCGGTCCTCGTCTTCCTCAGCGACCACGGCCAGAACTTGGGCGAGCACGGGTTCTACGGGCACGGCTACTACCTGTACGACGAGCTCGTGAAGATCCCGGGGTTCCTCTGGGAGTTCAAGGACGGGAAGCCAGTGGAGGTTCCCGCGGCGCCCACCGAGTGGGTGGACCACCGGCACTTCTTCGACATGCTCGCGTCGGTGACGCCCGACAGCGCTCCGGTCGTTCCGACCGAGGCCCTCGAGTTCAGCCTCCTCCGACGCGGTCCTGCCACCTCCTATTTCGAGGGCCCGGTGCCGAGACCTCCCGGCGGGTTCGTGTTCAAGACCCCGCAGTCCGAGATCTACCGGATGCTGCGGGTCCAGCGCGGCGGCGAGACCGCCCTCGTGATGTCGGATGCCAAAGGCGGC
>JBGOSQ010000091.1:0-5628 GCA_041476045.1 Thermoplasmata archaeon
GGTCGCTCTCCCCAGAATCGGGGATCCTCCCAGCTCAGGCTCACCGTCGCGATCGGGGCCTCGCTCTCCGAGTACGCGAGGAACACCTCTCGTCGGGAAAGGCCCGGGGCGACCCGGTCCGCGGGAAACGGGAAGGGCCATGGGTCCTCGATCCCGTGGCTCCTCTCCCAACCCGAGGCATCGGTGAGGATCGCGAGGACCGCGGACAGATCCTCCTCTCCGGCCAGCCGGACGTCAAGGAGGCGAGGCACGCGTGTCGCGAGGGGCTGCGGAGCTTAACGGACCGGAGCCCGGCTCCCATCCGCCCGCGTTAACCCGCGGCGTCGGCGGCCGGCGAGCCCGTGCTCGCGCCCTCGTAGGCCTCCTCACCGAACTCGGAGAGGTCGAGCCCCTCGTGCTCCTGGTTCGGGGGGACCCGGAGGGGCGAGAACACGTCGATGACCCGCAGGAGCACGTACGAGCCCACGAACGCGAACGACGCGACGACGGCGATCCCGACCAGCTCGATGAGCGCTAGGTTCGGGTTGCCGTAGAAGAGGCCGTTCGGGCCGAGCGAGTTGACGGCCGTGGAAGCGAAGAGGCCCGTGGCGAGCGTTCCCCACATCCCGCCTGCGCCGTGGCACGCGAAGACGTCGAGCGAGTCGTCGAGGGTCGTCCTCGCCCGCCAGTTCGCGATGTAGTTGCACATGATCCCGGCGACGAGCCCGATCAGGATCGACGCGCTCGGTCCCACGTACCCCGATGCGGGCGTCACCGCTGCGAGGCCACAGACCGCGCCGACGGCCATTCCGACCGCGGACGGCTTGCCGCGCCGGATCCAGTCCACGAGGAGCCAGCTCACGCCGGAGGCGGCCGCCGCGAGGTTGGTCACGACGAGGGCGTTCACCGCGACGTCGTTCGCTTCCAAGGCGCTGCCGGCGTTGAACCCGAACCAGCCGAACCAGAGGAGCGCGGTCCCGAGGATCACGTAGGGAACGTTGTTGGGCCGGTTCGCGCGGACCTCCTCGTCCTTGCGGCGGCCGATCACGAGCGCGGCGGCGATCGCGGAGACGCCCGCGGAGGTGTGCACGACGAGCCCGCCGGCGAAGTCGACGACCCCGAAGAGGTGCAGGAACCCTCCCGGGTTCCAGATCCACATCGCGATCGGGACGTAGATGAACGTCGTCCAGGCGATGATGAAGATCATCAGCGATTTCAACCGGACGCGTCCCGCGAACGCTCCGATGATCAGCGCGGGGGTGATCGCCGCGAACTTGAGCTGGAAGGCGAAGTAGAGGAGCTCCGGGATCTTGTCCGAGTACGCCGGGTTCGGGGCCGCGCCGACCCCCCAGAGCCCGAGGTGCGCCAGGCTTCCGATCACGCCACCCACCGAGGGGCCGAACGTCATCGTGTAGCCCCACAGCGCCCAGACGAGCGAGACGACCGAGAAGATCGCAAGGCACTGCACGATCGTCGCGATGAGGTTCTTGCGCCGGACCAGCCCGCCGTAAAAGAACCCCAGCGCCGGGGTCATGATCATGACGAGGGCGGTCGCCGTGATGACCCACGCTATGTCGCCAGAATCCAACGCCATCGCTCGACCTCGTTAGCTCACCGGAACCGATCCACGCGGCGATGCAGGGCACGGTGACCGGGCGTCTCGGGATCGTCGCGCCGGGACCACACGTGTTCGGCGGTCTGCCGACAGATAAACGTTGGTCTCGACCCGTTCCGTCACCTCGAGCGCGGGGTCCGACACCCCGCGAGGGACGGCGCAGGTGCCGCAGAGGGCTTGATGAGCCGTTAGGCCCTGCTCCTGGCATGGGCGACGCGGCCTCCCGCACCCGTCGACAGCTCACTCCCCCCGAGGAACGCGTGATCGTTCGGAAGGGCACCGAGCCTGCGTTCTCGGGAGAGTTCGACGCGCATTTTGTCCCGGGAGTCTACGCGTGCCGGCGGTGCGGTACCCCCCTCTACCGTTCCGAGGACAAGTTCGACGCCGGGTGCGGGTGGCCGGCGTTCGACGACGAGATCCCCGGCGCCGTCCGACGACGCCCTGACCCGGACGGGCAGCGGGTCGAGATCGAGTGTGCGACGTGCGGCGGCCACCTGGGCCACGTGTTCCTGGGGGAGCGGATCACCCCGAAGAACACCCGACACTGCGTCAACTCGATCTCGATGACGTTCGCTCCGCGTGCCGCCTCCACCGATCGGGCGGCGGGGTCCGGGTCGCGCTAGATCAGCTGGAGCTCGCGCCCGGCCTTCTCGAACGACGCGATCGCGAACGTGACGTCCTCGTCGCTGAGCGCCGCGTTCATGATCGTCCGGATCCGGGCCTTGTCCTTGGCGACCATCGGGAACACGATCGGAAAGGCGAACACGCCGAGCTCGAAGAGCCGGGCGCTGAGCCGCTTCGCGACGGAGCTCTCCCCGACGATCACCGGCGTGATCGGCGTTTGACTGACGCCTGTATCGAATCCCAGCGACGTCATCGCAGCCTTGAAACGACGCGTGTGCGCCCAGAGCCGGAGGACGTGCTCCGGCTCCTTCTCGAGGACGTCGATCGCCGCGGTGCACGCCGCGGCGACGCCGGGGGGATGGGAGCCGCTCAGGAGCCACGTGCGCGACTTGTTGTAGGCGAAGTTGACGAGATCGCGCGATCCCGAGATGTGCCCGCCGACCACCCCGAACGCCTTGGAGAAGGTGCCCATCTCGACCTGGACCTGATCGCGCGTGAGGTGGAACATCGAGACGATCCCGCGGCCGCCGTCGCCGAGGACGCCCTCGCCGTGGGCATCGTCGACGTAGACCATCGCGCCGTGCTTAGCCCCGAGGCGGGCGATCTGGTCGAGGGGGGCGACGTCGCCGTCCATCGAGAAGACGCCGTCGGTGATGATCAGGACCCGTCGATGGGCGGGGGTGTGATCCTCCGCCGCGTCGAGCACCCGCGCGAGGTCTGTCATGTCGGCGTGCTTGTAGATCCCGCGCTCTGCGCGGGAGAGTCGGACCCCGTCGACGATGCTGCCGTGGTTGAGCTCGTCGCTGATGACCAGATCGCCCTCGCCGACCAACTGCGGGATGAGACCGGAATTGGTCGCGAAACCGGACTGGTAGACGAGCGAGGCATCCGCGCCCTTGAACGCGGCGAGGCGGCGCTCGAGCTCGACGTGGACGTCCATCGTGCCCGCGATCGGGCGGACCGAGCCGGACCCGGCACCGTGGGTGCGGATCGCCTCGGACGCCGCCTCCTTGAGCCGCGGGTGGTTGCTGAGGCCGAGGTAGTTGTTCGAACAGAACATGAGCACCTTCTTGCCGTCGATCGTGCTCCACGGCGTGCTCGGCCCGCCGAGGATCCGCAGCTTCCAGTCCAGATCGTTCCGGACGAGATCGTCGTACTCCTGTTTCAGGAACGCGGTGGGCTCGCGCATCTCACCACCTCGGTTCGAGGGAGATCTTCGCGGCCGCCCCCGATTTGAGCAGCTCCATCGCCTTCGGGAGGTCCCGCATCGCGACGCGGTGCGTGATGATCTCGGCCATCTTGCTGCGGAACTCAGGCTTAGCGAGGAGCCCCTTTACCTGGAACCAGGTCTGGAACATCCGTCGGCCGAAGATGCCGTAGACGCGCGCGGCCTTGAAAATCACCGACGTGTCGAGATCGATCGTCGGGTCCGAGTCGAAGATCCCGAGGAGCGAGACCCGTCCCCCGGGCGTGAGGGCGCCGAACGCGATCCCCAGCCCGCCGGGATGACCGGACATCTCGACCGCGACGTCGACGCCGCGTCCGTCGGTCTCCGCGAGCAGCGTGGGAACGATGTCGGCGCCGGGCTCGCCGGGGTTCAGCACCCGATCGGCGCCCATCTTCCACGCGAGTCCGATCCGGACGGGGTTCACCTCCGTCGCGAAGACCCGCTCGGCGCCGAGGGCCTTCGCGACGGCGATCGCCAGGAGGCCGATCGGGCCGCAGCCGGTGACGAGGACCGACTTTCCCGCCAGGTCCTCGATGTTGTCCTCGGGCAGGAGCGAGTGGACTGCGTTCCCGAGCGGCTCCTGGATCGCGGCGAGGGCCGGGTCGAGCTTGGGATCGTTCTTCCAGGCGTTGAGCTCCGGCAGGACCGCGTACTCGGCGAAGACGCCGTCCCGATCGACGCCGAAGACCTCGACGTTCCGGCAGATGTGCATCTTGCCGGTGCGGCATTGATAGCACGTCCCATCGACGATGTGGGTCTCGGCCGAGACGTGATCGCCGATGCGGAGCCCCGACACCTGGTCGCCGACCGCGATGACCTCGCCGCTCAGCTCGTGACCGAAGATCATCGGGATCTTCTTCACCCGGTTTTGGGCCCACTGGTTCCACTCCCAGATGTGGAGGTCGGTGCCGCAGATCGAGGAGGCGCGCACGGCAACGAGGACGTCGGTGTGACCCGGCTTCGGCTCCGGAACCTCGAGGATCTGGCCGCCCGGACCGCGCTCCGTCTTCACGACCGCCTGCACTTTCGCCGTCCTCACGCCGCCCAGCGGAGCGCGCGCTTAAGCCGTTGCGGTGGGGCTGGGGCCCCCGACTCGGCCCACCCCGCTCGCGCGACCTCCGGTCGAGACCGACCCGGTAAGGTGGCGCGTTACCGATGCTCGACGGGCGGATCGGAACGACGGCCCCGGCTTCGGTGACGCAGCGGGACCACTGCGGCCCACGCCGCGCCGGCGACGAAGCCGATCGCGATCCCGACGAGCCAGACCCAGTCCGTTGATGCCGCACCGGGAGCCTGGCTCGCGTTGGTCGGCGGCGGGTGGGGACCCGCGCCGGAGACCGTGACGTTCACCGCGGCCGTTCGAAGCGTGCCGTTCGCGTCCCAGACATAGAAGACCGCCGTAAACCTTCCGGGGTCCGGGTAGGTGTGCGTCGTGTCCGATTCGGACGATGCCCGACCATCGCCGAAGGTCCAAAGATACGTGTAGTTCGGGGTGCCGCCCGTCGCGCTGCCGGCGAAGGTCACGTTGAGCGGAGCCGGGCCCGTCGTGATCGAGCCTCCCGCGGCGACGACGAGCGCGGCATCGACCTCGACCGTTCCGTCCCAGGCGGCCCGGTTCCCGAACCGGTCGAGGACGGTCAGGTCGACCGTGTAGACCCCGGGGTACAGGTACGTGTGCACGGGTGAGGTGGCGATGGAACTCCCGCCGTCGCCGAACGCCCACGTCGAGAGAATCGGCGAAGCACCACCGGTAGCGGTCTCGGAGAACGCGACCCGTAACGGGGCAACCCCGAACGCCGGGGCGGCGCTCGCGTCGACCGTGAGCGGCGACGGCGCCCACTGCGAGACGAGTATCGTCCAGGACCTCGTCTCGAACTCGCTGTCTCCATCGGTCACGCCGAGCTGGATTACGAAGATCCCGGGAAAGGTGTAGGTGTACTGCGCGGCCGCGGCGGTCGCGACAGCGCCGGGAGCGAATGTCCAGACGATGGTCATCGGCGGAGATCCGCCGACCGTGGCCGCCGACGCGTCGACGGTCAGTGGCGCGTCTCCCGTGAGCGGCGCGACGACTGCGGAGATGTTCAACGGCGCGTACACGTGAATCACGCCGCTGGCGCTGGCCGACGCGCCATTCGTGTCGGTGGCCGACACATAGGGAAGGTAGACGCCAGGATCGCGATAC
>JBGOSQ010000092.1:0-5591 GCA_041476045.1 Thermoplasmata archaeon
CACCGGAAAGCAGCTAGCGTCGGCGACCCGGATCCGCTCGGGAGCGCTCCTGCGGTCCGAACCGCGCGACCGGGGTGCGCCACGCTCCGGCGCTCCGCCTCCCGAGGACGAAATCTCGTTCCGGGGTCGAATCATCGTATGGTTCTCGATCGTGTCATCCGAGATTCTTATGGCGGAATCCCCTCCCGAGCGCCGCGGGCGTCTCGAATGGTGTCGATAATGGATGCGGCGCCTGGGATCGTTCCAAGGGGGAAACGGTCCTGCTCCCCGATCGACGCGGAGGCGAGTCTCAATTCAGCGAGGGTCGGACAACCCGCCTTTCCGGAGAGAATCGCTGGCCGGAACGGGAGCACGAAGGTCGACCTCTCGGGAAGGTACCCCGAGGCGTTCCCGGGCCCCCCGCCTCACGGTAGGCCGGGATCGTCCGCGATCTTCAGGATCTGCTTTCCGAGGTTCATGCCGCTGAACAAGCGCGCAAGGGTACCGGGAGCGTTTTCGAGGCCGACTGCGACGTCCTCCTTGGAACGCAACTGGCAGGACTCGAGCCAGCCGCGCATCGCTCGGACCGCTTCGGGGAAGCGGTCAGCGTAATCGCGTCCCAGGAGGCCTTCCATCCGGCCGTTGATCATGCAGAGCTGAAGGTAGTTCATCGGTCCCGGCGGGCGGGGCTGTTGGGCATAGCGCGAAGTGCCACCGCAGACGACGACGCGGCCGTGCCGACGGAGCCGCGCGAGCGCGGCGTCCAGGATGGGACCGCCCGCATTGTCGAAGTAGATGTCGATCCCGTCGGGGCAGAGCGCGTCGAGCCGCGACCCGACATCCTCGGTCCGGTGGTCGATCGCGGCGTCCGCCCCGGCCTCTCGAACGAGCCAGTCGCACTTCTCGCGCCCCCCGGCAATCCCGATGACCCGGAGTCCATGGATCTTGGCGATCTGCGTGGCGATCGATCCCACTCCGCCCGCGGCCGACGAGATCACGAAGATCTCACCGGGTTTGGGCCGGGCGATCTCGACCACCCCGAAGTAGGCGACCATGCCGGTGACCCCGAGGGTCCCTACGGCCAGGTTCGCGGGAACCCACTCGGGAACTTTGGTGGTCTCGAAGTATCCGTGGCCGTCCGTGACGGTGTAGTCCTCCCACCCGGCGTGGCCATGCACGAGGTCGCCCGCCCGGAAGTCCGGGTGCCGGGAGTCGACGACCCGGGACGCGGTAAGGGAGCGCATGACCGAGCCAACCGGGACCCCGCCGTCCTCTCGGGGTTGGGCGATGAGCATCACCTGCGTCGGGTCGAAGGAGAGCCAGAGGTTCCTCAGGAGCATCTCGCCCCTCTCCGGGGACGGCATGGGAGATTCGGTCCACCGGAAGCTGCGTTCGACCTCGTTCCCGTCGGGCGGGCCCGCCACCAGCCATTGCCGATTGCTAGCGGTCGTCATCGTTCGTTCGTCACCCAAATCTTCCGCGCTCTCCTCGGAGACCCCAACGGGTGACGAACGGATTGAAGGGCCCGGACGGTCGGGTTCCGAAAGCGAGATGCAGGAGGCCAGGATGTGCGGTCGGGCGGGGCTCACATCTCGGAGCGGAGCACAATCGATACCGTGGCGGCTCGCCGACGAATCCACGTGGAGGGACCGGAACGGGTGAGGGGACTGGACTCGTCGGGCCAGAGGCGTTCGGTGAAGGTCGCCCCATAAACGCGGCGAAGTCCCTCCGCTCCTACTTATGGAATAGCGCTAGCAACTGCGAATCGGTACTCCCCCTCATCGAGCTCGGCAGAGCCTCCCGCCTCACCTGAATCACCGTATCGGGGTGCTCTGACTTTTCGTCCACCCGGCACCATCGTTGAAGCGCCGGCGCCCTTCGGAGAAAACCGTTTACGCCGTGTCAGGTTCGGGGAAAGTACATGGGCAGCGTAACCTGCTCCAGGTGCGGGCGCGTGCGCTGGACCCCAGAGACCCAGTGCCCCGGGTGTCGTGCTCCGGCCAATGAAGCCGTTCAAGGCCCCAGGACCGGGCTCGCTCTAACAGGAATCCGACGTCGTGAGGTCGTTGACGCACCGGTCCAGAGCTTTCCGGACCCCGTTCCCACCGGTGGTCGCGGACCACTGCGCAGCGCGATGATGGGATGGATCGGAGCGCTCGCAATCGCAGCCGTAATCGCGGTAGCGTTTCTGTACGCTACCAATCCTGGCCTCCTCGGCTTCGGGAACGGCCGATCTGCCGACGTCGTCCTCCCCGCAGGGACGACCCAGTCGCTCTGCGTCTGCTATCCAAACTCCTTCCACGAGTTCCAGACGCATCGCGCCGGGACGTTGCAAGGGTCGTTCAGCATCCGCGGCAACGACAACGCATCGGTGTTCGTGTCCAACGCGAGCGGGTACTCGTCCGCTACCCTGTACGGGCCAAGCGGGTTTGCATACAACAGCGGGTGGGGCCGTGGCGGTGAACTGAGCGTCCAGCTCAGCACGGCCGAGATCTACTGGGTCGGTGGCTGGCCGGAGCCGGGGAACTTCACGAACTACTATCCTCTGCACGTCACCCTCACCTGGACCAGCGACCTCGTTTTCGAGTGGTAGTGGGAGCCCCCTTGCGAACCCGTGAGGGGGGGTGCAGCCCTGTCCGAAGTGGGTTCACGATCACCGGCGTTCGATGGGGCAGGTCGTCCGAAGCACAGTCGGTCCGAACTGACGGTCAGACCGTGAGCAGCAGGATCGAGAGAGGCTGCATCAGGAACCACTTCGAGATCGGACCGGAGATCACTCGGGGAGCCGGGGCGATCGGTGACCAGCGATACTGGGTGCCGGGAGATCCCACCGGGAAGGCCGACGTCGACAGGATGAACCGGATCGCGCTCGTCGTGTTGGCGTTGACGATGAGCAGCGATTCGTGGGTTCCGTTCACCGTCTCGATCGCATATATCCCGCTGACCCCGGGAGCGCTGACGGTCACCGCGTAATCCTGGCCCATCGTGAAGTTGGCGAGGATCCGCTGGTACGCCATCCCCTCGGGCAGCACGGCACCGGTCGAGGAATTGTAGAGGTCCCCGAGCGCGTACTCGGTGAACATCGAGATGTTCGACGCGAGCGCTTGGATCACCGACGCGACGATGAACGGCGCCCCGTCGTACGTGTGCGCCAAAGGACTGTGATTGTTGAAGATCCCGGCCTGATACTCGCCGATCTGGATCGGGAGGTTGGCGCAGGTGCAGTTGGTGGCGTCCAGCGTCCGCATCTTCGACGCGAACGTCGGTATCCCGGTGCTCGAGTTCAGCGCGTTCATGAACTGCGAGACCGATGTCCCGGAGTTGGTGAGCCACGGGTACTCGTGGTACGCCATGCCCATGATCTTCGAGCCGTCGACCTGCGCGGTGGTCGGGATCTGGCTCTTGCCGCACGCACAGTTGGCCTCGAGCCCGATGAAACGGTCCGCGGGATAGAGCGCGGAGATGGCCTTGATGTAATTCTTCACCATCGTGGCGTAGTCCCAGCCTGTGGGAGCGTGGTTGTCGGTCGTCGACCAGCTGGTCACGTTCTTTCCGTAGTGCGTCCAGGCGTTCGGCTCGTTGCCGAACTGCCAGGCCGTGGGCGGGAATCCGATCGCCTGATGGAACCACTTGGCCGTATGGACGGCGTACGAGGTACTGTTCTCCTCGGCGGGAAGGGTCCCGATCCAGTTGCAGTGCGGGGTCCGGGAGTTGCACCAGATCTTGAACCAGCTGAAGTTCAGGACCTGTCCGGCGAGCGGTTGATACGCCCCGCCCCCGGCCGGGGCGACCCAGCTCGTGCTCGTGGTGGCATCGTAGGCCTCCCCCCCTTCGGAAAGCCGGAACCACGTAAAGGGGGTCGAGTTGAGATACGCCCCAAGGGCGACCCCGGTCCTTACCCCGATCCCCTCGGGGGCGAAGAAGACCGCATAGAACGGATCGCTCCCGTGCGAGCCGAGAAGTGAGCCGACCGTCACCGTCGAGTTGACGGCGTACGCGTATGGGTTGATCAAATTGCTCACATCCGTCATCGCGCTCCAATTGCCGATCGGCAGGCCGCCCACGAAGGTCACAAGGGTGATGCCCACGACGCTCCACGCCGTTCCCCCGGACGGCGGCGCGATGCGCCAGGGGCGACGATGCGCCCTGGCCACGTGTCCTACACCGAGCCGATACTATTTATTCGCCGCCGGCGGCCCCCCGAGCGCGTCTCATTCCGGGCGTTTTTTGCCGGCAGAGTGCCGGTGGGGGAGGCAGTCACCGCATCGGTGGCGCCGAGGAACCGATCGAGAGTCATCGGTCACTCTGCGAGGCCCCTCGATCAGTGGAAACCCGCGGCGGCACGAATTCGCAGGATTGCGAATGACGCGCCACAGCCCGGCCCGAACGGGACCGTGGTTGGAGCAGATCGTGGGGAACGGTCCCGCGGATCTTTGAGATCGGGTTCGCGCGCCGATCGCTCCGCCCGGCCGAGATATCACAACCCCTTCCAGTGAGCGGGCTGTAAACGCTCCATATCCCTATATCGAGTGGCCCGCTCGATAGTAGGATATGCATCTTTCCTCGGCCGGCGCACCGGCGCCTCTCATCTCCGGCCCGGCCAGCTGGGGAGGCGGCGTTTGAAGCCCGGGCGCGCCACGGCCGCTGCGATCATCCCGCTTTCGGTCCTTGCGCTCCTTCTGGCGGGCGCCCCCGCCGGTGTTCGGGACTCCCCGGTCCTCTCCCCCTCCGCGACGGGTCCGCAGATGGGAAGTTCGATGCCGGCGGCGAGTCTCACGGTCCCGGCGGACAGCGGATTGCCCACCGTTACCATCGGTACGTACGCTTCTCCTTCCGCCATCTGCTCGGATGGGAACATCTCGTGCATCGCCGAGACGGGCACGGCTCGGGTCACGCTCACCGCCCAGGCCGAGACACCCCCCAACCCCTACTGGCCGGACGTGCAGGTTGCGTTCGTCATCGAGACGACCCCCTACGACGGGGTGTACGACCACTGGCACAACGATCCCGGAGGCGACCGATGCGCCGCCGTGACCCATGGCGCGAGCCCGCTCTGCGAGGAGTCCAACGGGGTTCCGTTCTTCATCGAGAACGCGGGGAACGTCGCCCGGGCCATCGACGCCGCGAACCCACGCTCGAACGTCTCCTTCGCGATGGTCGACTTCTTTGGCACCGACTACGACTGGAACGACGGCCCCCAGGATTCGTGGAAGTACCATGTCGATGCGGCCGACTTCCTCCCGGCGAACGACTTTGGTCGCGCGGTGATCACCAATTTCCAGCGCGTGCAAATGAACCAGGGGAACGGCTGGGGATGCGCCTGCGGCATGGACGACAACCTGCTCCACTCCTCGTCGATCACGGCGCTCTACGGGGCGATCATCGGAAGCGGGCTCACCTGGAAGCCCTCGACCCACCACGTCCTCGTCCTGATGGGATCGACTGCGCCCCGGGACCCATCCTACCCGGTCAACTACTGGGTCAGTGCCTTCGACTCGAACTACGCACGGGACTACGGGTTCCCCGAGTACGGGGGGACGTGCGAGCCGTCGTACGGGTTCGACAACGGACTGAGTCCGCCGTGCGAAGGCTGGGTCCGCTCGCAGGACGGG
>JBGOSQ010000093.1:0-5186 GCA_041476045.1 Thermoplasmata archaeon
CGTCTCAAGCTCGACGGGATGCGGCGCGGCCGCGACTAGGCCGAGCGCGCGAGACCGCGCGGCGGTCTCCAACGGGGCGGGGTCGGTGGCCCGGCGGGCGGGATCGCGAGCTCAGCGTTGGCCGGGAGTCGGTACTCCTCGAGCCGGCCGGCCTCCGTGAATCCGAGCGGGCGGAGCCGCGGGGCCAGACGCGGTGTGGCCGTAAGGATCGAGAGCGTCATCGCCCCGTCCTCGCGGGCCGCATCCAGCGCCGCTGCCGCGAGCCCGGTGGCGATCCCGCGGCCGCGCAGCTCTGGCAGCGTGGCGACGGCGTGGAGCTCGGCGAGAGCTCCATGCCGATACAGGAGCGCCGCGCCAGCGGTCCGCCCGCCCGACCGCGCCAGGAGTGGCGTCAGCCGCTCGTCCGGGTTGGGATGGTGCACGGCCACGTCGAGCGCCCGCTGAAACTCGTCCCGCTCGCCCTCGTGGGTCCAGAAGGCGGCGACCTCGCCGAGCCGGTCCGGGTCGGCGATGTCGACTTCGATCGAGCGGGCCGGAAGACCGTGCGGCGCCGTCGGTGCGGTCAGGAAGAGCAACGGTTCGACGGACGGGACGAAGCCGAACTGACGGAGGGTCCGGTCGATGTGGGGCGGAACGGGCGGGTCGACGCGGAACGAGGGCCGAAGGGCCCGCTGGAAGTAGTGGTCGAGCGCCTTCTCGAAGAACGCGGTCTGCCGACGTACCGCCACGCGGGCGCCGTCGACGAAGTTGAACGCCGGCACGCCGATCCGCTCGTGGGTGACGAGGGTCCCGCCGGCGAGCTCGAGCGCGAAGCCGCCGAGCGCGAGCACGAGTCCTCGGTGGTGTCGCCGGACCCCCTCGAGGCCGGCGGTCGGGTCCCCGTCCGTCACGATCGGCGGGTACTCCTCGTGGCTTAGGACCGTTGCCCTCGCAGAACCCTTCGTGATTCCGCTCCACCCAAGGCCGCTGCGGCCGAACCGTTAAGAACGGAGCCTCGGTGGCGCCCCCCGGTGTCGGCGTCTGCCGGCGCTGTAGGGATGACGACGGTCGAGCTCGCGCCACCCAGCGTGGTCACGGTCCTCGGATCGGGGAACATGGGCAGCGGCATCGCTCAGGCGTGCGCGCAGGCCGGCTTCCGAGTGCGGGTCCGCGACCTGACGGAGGCGCAGCTCGCGCGTGGAAAGGCCGGCATCGAGCGCACCCTCGAGGGAGCGATCCAGCGCGGGAAGATCACCGCCGCGCAACGCGACGGGATCCTCGCGCGGATCGAGTTCACGACCGACCTCGCGGCCGCGACCCGCGACGCGGTCTTCGTCATCGAGGCGGTCTTCGAGGAGGAGGCGGTCAAGCGATCGCTCTTCGACGAGCTGGCGCCGCTCGTCGGCCCCACCACGCTCGTCGTCACGAACACCTCGTCCCTCTCGGTCACCCGCCTCGCGAGCCACTTTCCTTCACCGGGCCGGTTCGCCGGCCTGCACTTCTTCTACCCGGCGGCGATCAACAAGCTGCTCGAGATCGTCGGCGGCGACGCGACGGACGCGGAGACGCTCGCGCGGCTCGAAGGGTTCGCCTACCGACTGAAGAAGATCCCGATCTCCGTCCGCGACGCCGCCGGTTTCGCGGTCAATCGCTTCTTCGTCCCGTATCTCAACGAGGCGACGCGGATGGCGCAGGAGGGGCTCGCCTCGCTCGCCACGATCGAGCAGGTGGGGTGCGAGGTCACCGGGGCTGCGAACGGGCCGTTCGAACTGATGAACCTCACCGGGGTCACGATCACCTACCACGCGACCCAGTCGCTCGAGGCCGCGTTCGGCCCTGCCTACGATCCCTCGGACCTCATCGTTGAGCAGACGAAGTCGGGACAGCCCTGGCCGTGGCGCGACGGTGCGGTAGAGCCCGCCCGAGCTCCCGCCGTGCGCTCGCGGTTCGAGGGGCTCATCATCGGTGTCGCGACGCGGCTTGTCGACGAGGGCGTCGCCACGCCGGAGGCCGTCGAGACCGGCGCGAACGTCGGCCTCCGATGGAAGAACGGGCCGTTCGCGATCCTCAATTCGCTCGGCCTCGCGGCCGGATTGGAGCGCGTGCGCGCCTTCGCGAAGCCCTGGGCCGACGCGTTCCCCGTTTCCTCCGGGCTCGTCGAGCGCGTCGAGCGCAATGACACGCACTGGCCGCTCCAATGGGTGCGCACGGAGAAGCGCGGCGCGGTCGCGTGGGTCCTCCTGGACCGGCCCGCTGTTCTCAACGCGCTGAGCTCGGAGATCTTCCATCAGCTCGAGACGACGTTCCGGACGCTCGCCAAGGACGCGGGCGTGCGCGCCATCGTCCTCGCGGGCGCAGGCCCCAACTTCTGCGCAGGGGCCGACGTCGCCGAGATGGCCCACAAGACCCCCTCGGAGGCGCGCTCCTTCGGCTTCCTGGGTCAGGCGGCGTGCGAGGCGATCGAGGAGAGCCCCGCCCCCGTCATCGCGTTCGTCGAGGGTCACGCGCTCGGGGGCGGTCTCGAGGTCGCGCTCGCGGCGGACTTCATCGTCGCCTCCGACAATGCGCGCCTCGGCCTTCCTGAGGTCGGCGTGGGCATCCACACGGGCCTCGGCGGGTCGTCCCGTCTCGCGCGGATCGTCGGTCGAGCCCGTGCGAAGCTGGTCGCCTTCTCGGCGTCTACCTTCTCCGCGGAGGAATCCTACCGACTCGGGTTCGTCGTGAAGGTCCTCCCCGCGGACCGGGCCCGGGCCGAGGTGGGATCGCTCGCCGAGTCGATCGCCGCGCGCGCCCCGCTGGCCGTCACGTCGATCAAGGGGGTCATCGACCGGTCCGACGACAGCTCGCTCGAGAGCGCGGTCCGTCTCGAGGGCGAGTCGGCGGCCCACACGTTCGCGACCGAGGACCGGACCGAGGGGATGTCCGCGTTCCTCGAGGGCCGTCTGCCCCGCTTTAAGGGACGATAGGGCCCCGTCGCCGCGGCCTTCAGTGGCCGGCGGAGGACCAGGATGCCGTGTAGGCGGCCCCGTCGAGGAATCCCTCGGAGGAGATCGGGTCCGCGCTGCGGATCTTGAAGATCCAGCCCCGTCCGTACGGGTCCTGGTTCACGAGCTCCGGGTGCGTCTTGAGCTCGACGTTCACCGCGACGATCGTCCCGGCGACGGGAGCGTAGACGTCGGCGACGGTCTTGACCGACTCGAGGACGAGGGCGGACGCGGCGGCCGCGACGACCTTCCCGATCGCGGGGAGATCGACGAAGACGATGTCGGTCAGCTCCGCCTGCGCGTGGTCGGTGATCCCGACCGTCACCTCGCTCCCCTCGATCTGGACCCACTCGTGGCTTCTGGTGTAGCGGCGGTCGTCCGGCAGCTTCTCCTCGGTCACGTTCCTTCCTCCCAGCTCAGCGCGTAGCGCCGCTGGACCTCGGTCGGGGTGTCCAACGCGACCCCGAGCGGGGCGAGCGCCGCGACCGCAACGGACCGGTCGAGCTCCGGCGGCACGGGGTAGACCTTCGGCTCGAGCGAGGGGCCCTTAGTGGCCACGAACTCGGCGCTGAGCGCCTGGAGCGAGAAGCTCAGGTCCATGATCTCGACGGGGTGGCCCTGTCCCGAGGCGAGGTTGAGGAGGCGGCCGTCGGCGAGCAGGTAGGCGCGACGGCCATCGGCGAACCGGTATTCCTCGACGGAAGGCCGGACGATCTCGTGGGAGACGGCGAGCCCCTCCAAGTCGGGCTTGGAGATCTCGATGTCGAAGTGGCCGGCGTTGGCGAGCAGGCAGCCGTCCTTGAGGACGCGGAAGTGCTCGCCGCGCACGATGTCGCGGTTGCCGGTCACGGTGATGATGAGGTCGGCCTCCTTGGCCGCGTCGAGCATCGGCATCACGCGGAAGCCCTCCAATCGTGCCTCGATCGCCCGGACGGGGTCGACCTCGGTGACGATGACGTCCGCGCCGATCCCGCGGAGGCGCGAGGCGATCCCCTTCCCCGACCAGCCGTATCCCGCGACGACCGCGGTGCGCCCGGCGACCAGGAGGTTCGTGGCGCCGAAGAGGCCGTCCAGGACGGACTGACCGCAGCCGTAGCGGTTGTCGAAGAGGTGCTTCATCTCCGCGTCGTTGACATCGATCGCGGGGAACCGGAGCTTCCCCGATCTCTCGAGCGCGCGCAGCCGGGTGATCCCGGTCGTCGTCTCCTCGGTGGAGCCGCGGATCTTCCCGCGGGTCGGCCGGGCGGTGTGGGCCAGTGCGACCAGGTCCGCGCCGTCATCGACGATCACGTCCGGGTCGGCCTCGAGCATCCGTCGGATATCCTCCCGGCACTCCTCCGCGCTCTCGCCCTTGCGCGCGAGCGTCTCGACGCCCGCCTCGCGGAGAGCGGCGACCGCGTCGTCATCGGTCGAGAGGGGGTTGCCCGCCGCGAGGTGGACCGATGCGCCGGCGGCCTGGAAGGCGAGCGCGAGCGCCGCGGTCTTCGCCTCGACGTGCAGCACGGCGGAGATCGTCAGTCCCGCGAGCGGGCGCTCCTTCTCGAAGCGCCGTCGGATCCCCTCGAGTACCCGCATGTGCGTGCGGGCCCAGGCGACCTTCTGACGGCCCCGGACGATATCCCCTACCATCGGCGACCCCGCGGCATGAGGGGTGTGGGGTTAAATCAGTTCGCCGAGAAATTCGGGTGGCGGGCCATTGGCCCGCCACGGGAACCGGTTCGGGCCCGCTACTGCGTCACCGCGCCGCAGAACGGACAGACGAGGTACTCGGGCGGGATCTCCTTCCCGCAGTTCGAGCACGGCTTCATGCCGGCGACCGGGGCGCTCGCGGGAGCCTCCGCGGGCGCGGCCTTGGGTGCGGCCGGGGCTGGCGTCGACGTCCTCGCAGCGGGAGCGGCGGCCGCGGGGGCGGTCGTCGGGGGTCGCGGACCCGCACGGGGCGGCGCGGCCCGACGGGCGGCGGGAGCGGCCGCCGCGGCCTCTCCGGCTGCGCCGCCGGAGGGCGGGGGCGAGCCGGACGATGGCGGGGCGCCCATGCCCGTTCGGCTGCCTTGCGACTGCTGGAGGCGCCACTGGCTGAACGAGAGGTACGTCGGCTGGCGCTTCCACCAGTCCCAGAACGCTCCCTCGCTGTAGTTGTCCCCGAGCTCCTTCTTTGCCTCGGCGCGGAAGCGCTCGACCAGGTCGTTGTATCCCTGGCGCTCCGGGTCGCGGGCCTCGTCC
>JBGOSQ010000094.1:0-5167 GCA_041476045.1 Thermoplasmata archaeon
CGTCAACGTGGAGTTGCTTCGCGCGAACCCCCGTTCTCGCCAGCGCCTCCCGATGGTAGGGAGCCACCACGACCACCCAGGAGCACCAAACGCCGCGACGGAGGGAGAGTCGAATCTTGCCTGTGTCCGGGTCGAAGTGAAAAGTCCTAGTATGCGTCCGGACGAAGGATCGCCGAACATAGGGCTCTCGAGTGGAGAGCCCACGAGCGAGGCGGCGGCGGTGCCCACGAGCGAGGGAGAGCGCGAGATCGGAGGCCACGACGGCGTGCTGGCCCGTGAGTTGGTGAACGAGGGCGCGGTCTCGCGCGAACCTCGAGAATGCCCCCCGAGAAGTCTTGCCGGACCGGAGCGCTTCTCGAAGAACCTCGTTCGTGAGGAGGCGATAATCGGCCATTAGCGAGAGCAAGGATGGAGGGAGGGGTCCTGCCAAGGGGAGGACGAGGCCGCGAAGAATCTGCATAGAGGGGACGTGGCGCTAGGAAACAAGGGATTGCCCGGCTCCCTGAACGGTGAACGATGGCGGCCGGTCGAGTGAGAATCGATTGAGTCCCAAAGCAGGATTCGACCAAGCCGTTATCTCACCGGAGAGCCCCCTACCCCACCATGGGCCTGGTCGAGCTGGGGCTCGCCCTCGTGATCTGCGGCGCCGCGGCGATCGGCTCCGGCGTCCCTATCGCCGCGTGGTCGAGGACCCGCGAGCCGCGATTCCTCCTCGTCGCGGCCGCGCAGTTCGTCCTGCTGGCCGTCGGTCTCCTGTGGCTCTGGGGACAGCTCCCCGAGCGCGCCTCCGAGGCGACGGAGGTCTCAACGCCGGCCCTCGCGCTCGTCGCCCTCGCAGCGGTCCTTCTCCTCTCGACGGCCCTCGTCCGTCGGCGCGCCTGATCGATGGACGACGAGCCGCTCTCGCTCGAGACCCGACGCCGCCTGTATACGGCCGCGGCATCGGCCCCCGGCCGCAGCGCGCGGGAGATCCAGCGAGCCGCCGGCACGGCGTGGGGCGAGACGACGTACCATCTCGAGCGGCTGGAGAAAGCGGGGCTCCTGCATCGCGAGCGGGGACCCCACCAGGACTTCTACTTCGTGGCGACGGTGCCGCTCGGCGAACGGACCCTCCTGCGCGTCGCGCGGTCGATCGCGGTGCGCCGGATCCTGATCGCCCTCCTGGACCGGGCGGACCAGACACTCGGCGAGGTCGCCGCCGCGAGCGAGATGAGCCTCACGCGCGCATCGATCCACGTGCGACGCCTGCTCGAGACCGGCCTCGTCCACGCCGGGCGGAGGGATCGGTACCGGACCTTCCGTCTGAGCGACCGGGACCGGACGGCGCGGATCCTCGTGACGTACCGCGCGGGGTTCGGCGACGCGCTCGTCGATGGGCTCACGGACACCTGGGGGGAGATGTTCCCGCCATGACGGCCGGCACCGCCCCGGGTTCCGGCGTCGGACCAACGACTTACGGGGTCGCACCAAAAACGGGTTCAAGCGCGGCTCCCATCGAACGACCGGCGACCCCGATGTCCGACACGCTCCCTCCGCACCGAGCCCCTCGCATCGGATACCGCGCGTTCGTCCCCGCGCTCGTAATCGGCCTGGTCATCGGTCTCGTCCTCGTGGTCGCGCTGCCGCCGACCTCCCCCGACGGCGCCGGACCGGGGCGTTGGACCGACGCCAACGTCTGGTCGAACGGGCAGGTCGTCGTAGCGATGACGCCCGATCGGCCCGCCATGACCGTATCGAACTCGGCCGTCGGGACCTCCTACGGACTCTATGCCGGCGTCAGCGTCGTGAGCGAGATCACCCCGGCTGGTGTCGCGGTCGCCTCGACGGACCTCGACCGGGCCAGCTGGACCGTCACGAACTCCTCCGGGTCCGGGCTCGACCTCTCGTACCGATCGTCGGCGTCGGTGGTGGACGCCGTCACCCTTTCGCCGATCGGTTCCACCGAGGTCTTCGTGAACTTCTCCAGCACCCCCGACGCGGGCGTCGATCCGGCCGCGTCCGCGCAGGTCGGGTTCGGCCTCGTCGTCCTCCACTGGCCGTGGGTCCACACGAACGACCGTCTCGCGATCGACATGCCGCTCTGGCCCCAGGACACGTCGGTCGCCGACCTCTCCGTCGCGCCGGGCGTCGCCAACAAGGTCCACTGCCTCACCCGCGAGGGCCCGTCCCCCGCGGAGTCGTTCACGTGGGAGCCGAACGCGTCGGCCCGGACGGGGAGCCAGACGCACCAGCCGCTCCAGGCCGTCACCCACCTGGTCGGCGACGCCGCCTTCATGACGGTGCAGGTCGTATTCGTCGGCCCCGGCGGCGGCTACGACGCCCTCGAGTACGATCCGCAGATCGTCGTCCCGGTCGCCGCGATCCCTGTGTCGCTCCCACCCGTCGACTACGCGGCGGCCGGCGTTCTCGCTCTCGTCGGGATCGGGGTCGTGGTCGTCGGCGTGCGACACACCTGGAACCGCCCGCCCAGCCTGGAACGGGTCGAGTGAGGGATCCACGATGAACGGAAACGACATCGGATCGACCGGTCCGCTACCGCGCTCCGACGTGGGCCTGCTCATCCGGCTTCCGTGTCGCCACGAGGTCGGTGTCCCCCGGGACGCCTCGTTCCTCGCTCTCCAGGTGACCGCGCGCGAGCACCTCGATCATTGCCGGGGACCCGAGCCCTCGGTCCCTGCGGACCTCTATCCCGCCCCGATCGGGGAGGCTCCACGGATACGTCGCTTCCCGAGGTCGTCCGCACCCTGACGATTCGGAGTCACTCGATGGGAACCGACACCGGAAAGCCTGCGTTGCGATTGGCCTCGGGCCTCCGCGGGCGGGAGAGCGGGTCGCGTCGCCACGGCATCCCTGCCCGCCCCCTTCGGGTCCGTCCTCGTCGGACGATGGCGACCCGGGCGATCTTGGGGACGGTCGGGATCGCGCTGCTCCTTCTCCTCCCCGCTTCCTCTCCTCTTCCTCGGCCCGCCCTGCATGCGCCGAGCCCGAGCATTGCCCTCGCGGTCGCCGTCCCCGGGCCGGGGGGCGGACCCCTCAACGCCGGCTCGTCTGTCACCTCGCCGAGGTGTGGCACTACCAGCGGACCCGATTGCCGGGCCGGCCTCGCTCTCCCGGCCGCGGCCCCGCGCGCGTGGATCAACGCGAGCGCGGCCACTGCGGTCGCACCTCCGCTCGAGCTCTGGGCGAGCCTCGTGTGGGACCCGATCGACGGGTACCTCGTCCTCTTCGGCGGCTGCATCGTCGCTGTCTGCCCATTGCCCTCGCAAACCTGGACGTTCTTCAACGGGACGTGGCACAACATCACCGCCCTGAGCCCGCAGCCCCCCGAGCGATCGTACGCGACGATGGCGTTCGATGGGAGCGACGGGTACGTTGTCCTGTTCGGAGGCGTCGGCGCCACGACCCTGGGGGACACCTGGACGTTCCTCGGCGGGCAGTGGACGAACCAGACCAACGCCGTCGCGCCCGGGCCCCCCCCGGCGCGCTGGGGGGGCGGACTCGCGTACGACCGTCAGGACGGATACCTCGCATTGTTCGGCGGGATGTCGGCGAGCGGCACGCTGCTCGCGGACACGTGGTCGTACTCCGGCGGCGCCTGGAGCAATCTCACTGGAAGCGCGCGCGGGCCTCCCGCGCCCCGCTACGAGACCGCGATGGCGTGGGACGACGCCGACCAGGAGATCGTCCTCACCGACGGCTACGACTCGGTGGGCGCCTTCCTCAACGACACGTGGACGTTCCAGAACGGACGCTGGAACGACGTGAGCGGGGCCGCGTCTCCCCTTCCTCCTGCGCGGTCCCTCTCGAGCCTCACGTACGACGGGGCCGCGGGCTTTCTGCTCGAGTTTGGCGGATACGGGGCGAGCGGCGCCCGCAACGACACCTGGACGTTCCAGAACAACCAGTGGACCGACCTCACCTCGTCGCTCGCCCGAGCCCCGAGCGCCCGCGGATCGGCCGCCGCGATGGAGGACACGATCGCGTGGACCCAGCGGGGACCTTCGACCGTGCCCTTCCTCCTCCTGTTCGGCGGGGATTACGTCCCGTGCCCCACGTGCGGGACCCGGGGTCTGAACGACACGTGGGTCTTCGAGTCGCCGTCGACCGCATCCGGATCGGCAGCTCCCCCCTCCGCTGAGGTCGGACAGCCCGTCGCGTTCACGGGTGCAGCCTCCGGCGGCACTCCGCCCTACACCCTCGCCTGGACCTTCGCGGACGGCAGCGTCTCGATCGGATCGGTGGGTCAGTTCGCGTTCGCGACCGTCGGCGCCGGTTCGGCCCATCTCACAATCGTGGATGCGGCGGGCGCTCCCGCCTTCGTCACGGTCTCCGTGATAGTCGTCCCCGGGCCCTCGGTCGTCGCCTCCGCGACCCCGAGCGCCACGGACGTCGGGGTGCCGGTGAAGTTCGCCGCGATCCCATCGGCCGGGACCGCGCCGTATGTGCTTGCCTGGAACTTCGGAGACGGCGCGACCTCGAGCTCGCCCTCGACCGATCACTCCTTCGCAACGACCGGCGTGTTCCCCGTCGTCGTCACCACGACCGACTCGGTCCTCGGATCCGGGAGTGCGACGGTGTCCGTCGCGGTCCATCCCCGGCCGACAGCGGCGATCGTTGCCCCGCCCTCGCCCCTAGACACCTCGACCTCCGGGGCGTTCTCCGCATCGATCGCGGGCGGGACCGCCCCGTTCCGCGTCGCGTGGTCGTTCGGCGACGGCGGGACCGCTTCCACGCCAAACACGACCTGGAGCTATGCGAGCCCGGGTAGCTATCTCGTCACGCTCAACGTGACCGATGCCGTCAACGTCTCCGTTCAGGACGCTTCCGTCCTGACGGTCGCCACCCCGGTCCACTCGGTGGCCCCGACGAGCGTCGCTCCGGTCCCGTGGGTGGAGCTGGGCGCGATCGGACTCCTCGTCGCGGCGTTCGCGGCCGGGGTCGCGGTGTTCCTACGACGCCGCGCGCGCCGGCCGCCCCGGCCGGCGACGACCGCGGTCTCGGCGCCGGTGTGGGACGAAGGGCCGGGGGACAGCGTTTCACAAAGGTAGATAGCCCACTGGGGCCGATTCGCGCGCCGAACGTGTGTTCGGGCTTCGAAGCCGAACGTCGGAAGGCGAATCTGGAGTGTCGAGGGCCCGCGGACTAGGCATTCGAGCCCGTCGCATCC
>JBGOSQ010000095.1:0-5123 GCA_041476045.1 Thermoplasmata archaeon
ACTGTCGAGCACGCCGTCGAACAGACGACGGTGGGCCTTCGCTATGCCCCTGACGGTGAATTCCGGTAGCTTGCCCGACGATATCTCCTGATACCCACGAGCAAGTTGCAGTATCCCCTGTTCGGCCCGGGTCTCGGGTCGACCGGTCTCGAGCACCTCCCGTGCGCGATCGAGGTGCACGAGCTCCCCCTCCAGCCGGAAGCTTCTTACCGCGTTCCGAAGTCGCGCGACCCCGAGAAGGACCTGATGGAGCCGGGGTGACAAGACCGACCGGTCCAAGCGCCCGTCCATCCGGATCGCGGCGACCGAGGGCCCCGTGGTGTCCGGCCCGGCCGGGACGCGTGGATGGAACCCCTTCGTCGTATCGGGCTTGTGGGTCGGCATCGGCTGTGGGTTAATGTATTGTTAACATATATCCGCTTTGCTTAACCGCGGGAACCAGTGGAGCCGCTGGAGAGCGAAACAGGGCGCGTTCCGATCGCGCTCGAGCGAGCGCTCGTCCCGACCGCCAAGCCGAGGCGCGGGCCGTCGACCCTGTTTCACCTCGGGACGACCATTCATCAATTCGAATTGACGAACGGTATATGTCTCGGATAGGCCCGCAGTGACCCCCAGAGGCTGTCCGAAAAATGACCGACCAAAAGTGGTTCAACGGTGTGGCGCTCGCTCTTGCAGTCGTGGTAGTCGTGGCCCTCCTGGCCGGATTGGGGCTGGCGGGAGCGTTCAGTGGAACGTCGGCCCACCCGAACGGGCCGAGCGTGACCGGGCCCATCCATGTCTACGTAACGATCTCGACCAATCCGGTGAACGGGTTGGACCAGTTCTTCCCGGCCAATTTCACCGTCCCGAGCGGAGTGCCGGTGATGATCGCGTTCATCAACTACGACACCGGGGTCAACGTTGTGCCAGGGATGCCCGACGGCACGTCGCACACCTTCACCGTGCCGGCGCTCGGCCTCTCCTTCCCGATCCCCGCCGCGGCCGGAGACAACCAGCCTTCGACCGCGACGCTGACCTATACGTTCCACAACGGTGCGTACTCCTATCTCTGTCTCGCCCCGTGCGACGCCGACTCGATGGTCGCGCCCGGTTACATGGGCGGGACCCTTACGGTGGAATAGACGGCCGACCCGCCGCTGCCCCCTCCCCACAGGGCTCGGGCCCAAGGCGACGTCCCGTCGCCGGTGTCGATGCCGCGGCACCTGGGCCCGACGACTGCCCAGATCAGCGATAGGAAGAACGTGGGCCTGTTCGGGTGGGAGATCGGATCGTCGTCCGCTTCGGTCGGATGGATCGGCTCCCCCCTAGGCGGCGGAACGGAGCGGAGCCTCCACAACCCCGAGATCGTCGGGTCGATGCCCCTCACCCGGTTCGGTAGGTAAGCCGCGCTGCGGCCGGGCGGTGGGCGCGCGACGACGATATCGTCGGCCTTCGCACCCGTCGGCACCCATGGGTCGATCTCGCCGTTCCGGCCGGGGGCAGGGGACACGGCTCGGGCAAGTGACACCTTTAGGAGCAATTCGGGGTACCGACCGTGAAACCCCTGCGGAGTTCGCCCGATGGAGCAGATGGATCGTAGAGTTCGGAAGTGGGTGTTCGACTACTTCCTGGAGCACACCTCAGCCCCAGCGGTCGAGGAAATCGCAAGCGGGTGCCGGCTCACCCTGCCACAAGCGGCGGCCGCCCTCCAACGCCTCGACGCAGCGCATCACCTCAAGCTCCTCGATGGGACCGGACGCATCCTGATGGCGTTCCCGTTCTCAGCGGTATCTACCCCGTACCGGGTCACCCGAACCACCGGACAGCGCTATTTCGCCAACTGCGCCTGGGATGCCATCACGTTCCATCCGATGCTCCGGGAGCCGCTGGCCATCGACTCGTTCTGTCACCATTGCGGGAACCCCCTCCACTTCCGCCTCGAGTCCGGCCACGGCGTTCCGGATGGTGGGGGCTTGCCGACGGTCTATCTTGCGCTCCCCGCAGCCGCGTGGTGGGAGGACATCGTGCGAACCTGCGCGAACACGATGGTCTTCTTCGAGTCCGAGAGCCATCTCGGGGCCTTGACCGAGGCGGGGGCTGCGACGAGAGGAGCCGCGATGACGGTCGACCAGACGATCAAGCTCAGCGAGCCGCTCTACTCACGAAAGATGGAGCTCGACTACGCCCGTCCACCGAAGGAGACGCTCCAGGCCCACTTCGCGAACCTCGGACTCGTCGGAGCATTCTGGCAACTGTAGTCCCTGTCCCGAAATGGAACCCGGCGCAGGGCCGGGTCTTCTCCGCATGTTTCGGCGACGAGCTCGATCACTCGTAGCTGGCCCGATTCCCGGCGATCATCGGCCCCGCGCGCGAGCGATGGAAGCGGCGACCGATCAGAACGAGGACCACCTCCACGCCGTACGCGGTCGCCACGACCACGAAGAATCCAAGCGCTCCCACTCCGTCGGGAGCGGGCGAGGCTGAGGAGGGGGGCATGATCGCAGCGAAGGACGCTACGGCCGCCACGCAGCCCAGGGCGGCTCCCAGAGTTGCCCGAGGGGCCCAGAGCTGTCCGCGCAGCAGTCCCCAACCGGAGACGATCCCGAGAATCGAGAGGACGGCGGCGATCGCCGATATCACCGTCAGGGTCGCGGCGATCGGAAACGTGAGGCCGTCGGCGTCGCGATACGGGATGAACGTGGCGGCCCCCGAGAGACCGGCAAACGCGCCGACGCCGCCCAACAGGATCGCCAGGAACGCGCCCATCCGGATGCTCCGGGGGAGTCGACCTTCAGGATCCGCGGGTATGGTCGGCACGACCGAGCATGGTCACCCTCAGTACAAGGTCGAGCCGCCAAGGGACGTTCACGAAGGCGACCGCCGAGCACGCCCTACCTGCGGATCGAGCGGGCGACCCGATTCCGCCCTCGAGCCCGCGTTCCGCATCGGGTGATGGCGTCAGCTGACCCGCGAGAGGACCGTGAGCGCCCGGAGCGTGATCATCTTGCTCGGGCGGCCCGCCCGCTCGAACGCGAGCGGGGTCGGGCGGTCGCGGGGGTGCTCGTCGTGGAAGCGGTTCATCGCCGGCCCGACGTCCGGATGGACCGCGTCGAGGTTCCACCGCCCGTCCGCTCGTCGTTTCTTCCGGAGGTGCGCAAGGGCGAACTTGAGCCTCCGATCGTCCGCATGACCGAGGGCGGTCAGGACGTCGAGGCCCACCAGCAGGTCGTAGTAGTAGTGGACCGGCCAATGAAAGCGGTACCACGGGGCGTACCTCTCTCCCTGACGATGGAGTTCGCGGTCGAGATAGAACTCGGCCGCTCGCTCGATGCAGTCCTTCATGGCGCGGCTCCATCGCGAACGCGGGTAGACGGCGAAGGCGCTCAGGCCTTCCCAGGAGTCGAGGGTGCGTCCCCGGGAGGGTCCGTCGCCGAAGGAAAAACACGTCCAGCCTCCCTTCGGGTGCGCGGTCCGGACCAGCCAGTCGAGCGGCTTGCGGACCCAGCGGTCCGACCCGTATCCGAGCCGGATCAGCGCCCGGGCCATATTGCCGGTGTAGCAATGGTGGCCGTTCCCGTTGGAGTTGCCGCCGACACCCCCGCCCTTGAGCGGAGACCGATCCATCCAGAGCTCGCACGACGCTCGGACCTCGGGGATCGCGCGCGTCGCGCCGAGATCAGAGAGCGCGAGCAGGTTCCAGTTCGTTCCGAGGTACTTCGGCCAGTAGAGGTTCTTCTCGCGGACCCACCATCCTCCAGGGTCACGGCGGGCGAGAATGTCCGCGGCCCAGCCGACCAACGGGATTCGGGCCCTGGCCTCCCGTACCTCGGTGTCGGTCTCTTTCTTCTCGAGTAGCTGGGTCAAAGCAAGGTACCGGATCGACGGTTGGTCCGTCTCGAGCAACCAATCCAGGACCTTCTGGGGCGGCACCACGGCTCGGAGGTACCCGCGGCCCAATAGGCCTACCGTCCCGAGGGCGTAGGACAGCTGGCCGCCTACCCCTTGCGTCCGGGATCCCCGCGAGCGACCCCGATCGCACCGCGCTCCGATGGAGCCGATATCGTTCCCGACGGACTCCACGGTTGGTGGGCCGGCCTCGGGTGCGTCGCGAGGGCGATCGATGCACCACGGACGACTCCGGCCGGTGGACCTCGGGTCGACGTAACCTCGCCCTCCTCGGTCGACCCATTGACTTACCTACTGGGGCGCGCTCCGAGGAAGCATGGCCACTCCGAACCCATCAGCATCGTGGATCGTTCAGGCGCTTTCCGGGCAGGGGATTCTCCAGATGAAGATGCGAGTCCTCTCGTTCGGGAAGAACTACGACGTCATGGACCAGAACAGCGCGGTCCTGTGTACGATCGGCCTCGACGCTGCCCAGAACGTGAAGGGTCAGCTGGTCGGAGCCGCCGTTTCCCAGCTCGCCGGGGACTATGTCGGCCGCTGGGCCGCGCGACGGAGGGAGTATACGTACGACGTCAAGGACCCGAACGGGAACCTCGCGTTCCAGATCCGCAAGGGGATCGGCGGGAACACGTCGACCTTCCGCGTGGTCGATCCGCAGACCCAAGGGGAGTTCGGCCGGATCGAGATGAAGCGAAGCCTCCTGGGCGGGCTTAGGGCCACGTGGATCTCCCCGCAGGGGCAGGTCTACCTGCACACTAAGGGCAACATCATCCGACGCAAGTACGAGATCCTAGGCCCGGCCGGGGAGCCTTGGGGGAAGGTCCGCCACAAGATCCTCGCCGTCCGCGACGTCTGGCAGCTCGAGCTCGACCCACGCGTGAACCACCTCTACTCCGCGCTCTTCACCACGATCCTCGATTTCGAGAAGAAGATGTAAGGCCCCGCCGGGCCACGATCCCGCGTATGCCGGCTCGGTCGATGCCGAACGATCGCCGCCGGTGAGGCTCCAAGCACTCCGTAAGAAATCCCGAGTGGGAGGCCCGACAAGTCCGGCACCCGGGATGAGCCAGCCGACCCCGGGTACATCGGGGAGTTGCGTCGTGAGCCCGGCCCTAGTGGCGCGTCCAGAGCGCTCGTCGGTGTTTACTGATCTTCCGGCGCGTGCTGCGGAACTCCTTCCCTGAGGATCGGTTCTCTCGGTTCATCAGCGCCGCAGCCCGCTTGAACGCCTCCTCGAC
>JBGOSQ010000096.1:0-5116 GCA_041476045.1 Thermoplasmata archaeon
GCGACCTCGCCGAACCGTCCCTCGAGGGCGAGGTCCACCGCCTTGGCCCCGAGGCGGGTGGCGAGGATCCGATCGAAGAGCGTCGGAGGGCCGCCCCGCTGGATGTGGCCGATCTGGGCGCTGCGGGTCTCGATCCCCGTGACTTTCTGGATGCGGGCTGCGACGTCCTCGCCGACGCCCCGCTCGCGGAGCAGCTCGTGCCCGAACTCGTCCTTCGCTCCGGCGTTCCCCGGCGGGCCGCCGAGATCGATCCCCTCGCTGACGACGACCAGCGCGTAACCGCGTTCGCGCACCGCCGCCCGGACCTGTACGATGAGGCGCGCCTCGTCGTACGGCTCCTCGGGGACGAGCGTCGCGTCGGCGGCTCCCGCGAGCCCCGTCGCGAGGGCGACCCAGCCGGCGTGTCGCCCCATGACCTCGAGGACGATCGCGCGGTGGTGGCTCCCCGCGGTGTCGCGAAGGCGGCTGAGCGCGTCGACCGCGACCGACGCGGCCGAGTCGAAACCGAACGTCCAATCCGTCGCCGCCACATCGTTGTCCATCGTCTTGGGAACACCGACGACGTGGCCGCCGCGCCGGGCGAGCTCGCGCCCTGCCGAAAGCGTGTCGTCTCCGCCGATCGCGATCAAGGCGTCGATCTTCTGGGCCGCCAACGTCGCGATGACCTTCGCCGCGTCCTCCTCCTTCTGGAAGGGATTCGTTCGCGAGCTGCCGAGGACCGTCCCGCCGCGCAGGATGGCGTCGAACAGCTCGGAGGTCCGAAGCGGTCGGACGAGCCCGTCGCGCACGCCCTTCCATCCGTCCAAGAAGCCGACCGTCTCGTGGCCCTTCTGGTGGGCGCGGTAGACCACCGCGCGGACCGCCGCGTTGAGCCCGGGGCAGTCCCCACCCCCGGTGAGGACGCCGAACCTCACGCCGGGACCTCGATGTACTCGCGCGGCGCGGTCGTGAGGAACTTGTAGCCGGTCTCGGTGACGATGATGTCGTCCTCGATCCGGACCCCGCCGCGGCCGGGGAGGTAGATGCCGGGCTCGATCGTGATCGCCATGCCCGCCTTCAGCCGGTCCTCGATCGTCGCGCTCATGCCGAACCCGTCGTGGACCTGGAGGCCGATGGAGTGCCCGAGGCCGTGCGTCATCCGTCCCTTCCAGGGGGACGCATCGATGACGGCGATGGCCGCGTTGTGCACATCCTTGGCGGGCACGCCGGCGCGCACGACGGCGAGCGCCGCCGCCTGGGCCTCGAAGACCTTGTCGTGAACGCCCTTCATCTCCGGGTCGGTCGGGCCGAAGTGGAAGGAACGTGTGATGTCGCTGACGTACCGCTGGTAGATCGCGCCGAAGTCACAGACGATGCTCTGCCCGGCCTCGAGCTTCCGTCCGCCGGGCGAGAAGTGGGGTTCCGCGCCGTCGGGGCCGAACCCGACGATCGTCGCAAAGCTCCGGCCCGAGGCACCGTGCTTCATCATCCGGTATTCGATTTCGGCGGCCAGCTCGAGCTCCGTGATGCCGACGCGGAGCATCGAGGGGATCTCCTTCCCGACAACGGAGCCGATCCGCGCAGCCTCGGTCAGGCGCTCGATCTCGCGGGCGTCCTTGACCATCCGCGCGTCGCGGATCGCGGCGCTCGCGTCGACCCACGTAGCGTCGGGGAACAGCTTCGCGAGCGTCGTGTACACTTCGTGTGTGAGCTCGTGGAAGTTGAGCGCGATCGTTCCCTTCTCGGGGATGAGCTTCTTCAGGATCGTGTCGCGGTTGGCGTAGGTGCTGACGTGCACGTCGACGTCGGGGTCGTGCTTCGCCGCCTGCAGCGCGCTCTCCTCCTCGAGGGGCGAGCTCAGGACGTGCAGATGGCCATCGGGCAGACCGATCGAAAAGGAGCCCTCGAAGAGCCCGGATGCGACGTCGAACGTGTAGAAGAAGCTCCCATCGAGATGGGGGTCGACCGAGTTCGCGAGGACGAGCGCGTCCGCTCTGGGGGCGATGCCGTCGAGGATGCGGCGGACGCGGTCCTTCATGGCACCGACCCTACGGTAGGCAACGCTTCAAGGTTTCCGGGCCGCTCGCGCAGGTCCTTCCACGACAGGAGGAGCTGGCGCGCAGCAAGGACCTCGTCCACGCGTCCCACGGAGAGCGACGTCGGGGCGGCGTGCAGGTGCTCCGGCGTATCCGTGACCGCGCGCTCGAAGGCGGCCGCGAAGTCGTCGAGCTCGCGCCGGCTCTCGGTCTCCGGGAACTCGATCATGAGCGCCTCCTCGACGAGCGACGGGAAGTAGATCGTCGGCGCGTGGAACCCCTCGTCGAGGAGCCGCTTGGCGAGGTCGAGCGTCCGGACCCCGTGCGCCTTGAGCGGCGCGCCCGAGAGCAGGAACTCGTGCTTCACGAGCGACTGGAACGGTCGCGGGAGGAACTTCCCGAGCTTCTGTCCCAGGTAGTTGGCGTTGAGGACCGCGCGGCGGCTGACCGACTTGAGCCCCTCCTCGCCGTGGGAGAGGATGTAGACGAAGGCGCGGAGGTCGAGCCCGAAGTTGCCGTAGCCGGACTTGATCTTACCGATCGATTTGGGCCGGTCGTAGTCGAACGCGAACTTCCGTCCTCGCTTGACGACGCGGGGGACAGGCAGGTAGGCCTGGAGTCGCTCTCCCGCGGCCAGAACGCCGGCGCCCGGGCCGCCGCCGCCGTGGGGAGTGGCGAAGGTCTTGTGCAGGTTGAGGTGCGCGACGTCGAAGCCCATCCTCCCCGGGTTCGTCACGCCCAGGATCGCGTTGAGGTTGGCCCCATCGTAATAGAGGAGCCCGCCCGCGCCGTGGACGATCTCGGCGATCTCGACGATCTGGCTCTCGAAGAGCCCGGCGGTGTTGGGGTTCGTGAGCATGAAACCGGCGGTCCGGTCGCTGACCGCGGCGCGCAGTTGCTCCAGGTCGACGCATCCGTCCTTCGACCGGATCTCCTTGGTCTGGAAACCGGCCATCATCGCCGACGCGGGGTTGGTCCCGTGGGCCGTGTCCGGGAGGAGCACCTCCGTTCGCCGTTCGAGCTCGCCGCGCTCGCGGAAGTACGCGCGGATCATCAGGAGGGCCGCGAACTCCCCGTGAGCTCCCGCGGCCGGTTGGAGGGAGACCTCCGGGAATCCCGTGATCTTCTGCAACGCGCGTTCGAGCCGCCAGAGGATCTCGAGGGCGCCCTGGACCGTTTCGGCCGGCTGCTCCGGATGGAGCTCGGCCGCGGTCCGACGCCGGGCGAGGACCTCGGAGACCTTGGGATTGTACTTCATCGTGCACGATCCCAGCGGGTAGGCCGACGTGTCGATCCCGAAGTTCATCTGCGAGAGACGTGTGTAATGGCGAACGACCTCGAGCTCGCTGAGCTCCGGCCAGCGCAGGGGGGTACGCCGGCGCAATCGCTCGGGCACGCCCGCGACCGCCGGCGCGTCGCCGCCTTCCGCGGGCGGGTTGAGCTCCCAGACGGGCGGCTCGTCCCAGCGCGCCTGACGGAACGTCAAGGGCTCCCCTGGAGGCCGGCGACCGCGGCCCGGGCTGCGGTCGCGTACCGGCGTACGTCCTTGTCGGTCGTCGTCTCGCTCACCGCGGTGAGGATCCGGGCCTCGGAAACGCTCGCGCCGGGTCGGGGGTCGGCGAGCGAGTGTCCGCCCAGCACCTTGCGGCGTCGGAGACGGTCGAGGAACGCCTCGGGCGCGCCGTGCCGGAGGCCGATGGTGAACGCGCTCAGGTAGGGTGCGTCGAACCGCGGCGCGATCAGGCCCTCGATCGGGGCGAGCGCACCCGCGAGGGTTCGCGCCTTTTCGGCGAGCCGGCCCTGCATCTCGGCGAGTCCCTTCGGCCCCACGAGCGATGCGTAGACGACGAACCCGAGCGCGAGGAGCGATTGGTTGGTGCAGATGTTCGAGGTCGCCCGAGAGCGGCGGATGTGCTGCTCCCGGGTCTGCAGCGTGAGCGTGAACGCACGCCGGCCCTCCCGATCGCGCGTGGCCCCGACGATCCGGCCCGGTGCGTAGCGCAGATGCTCCTGGCGGCACGCGAAGAGGCCGAGCAGCGGTCCCCCGAACGAGGGAGCCATGCCGAACCCCTGACCCTCACCGACGACGACGTCGGCGCCCCACGCTCCGGGCGGCTCGAGTACCGAGAGCGCGAGCGGGTCGGCGACGACGACGAGCGGAGCGCCTCCGAGAAGTCCCTTGATCTCGGGAAGCCCTTCGTCCAGATGGCCGAACCCGTTGGGGAGGTCGACGAGCGCGCCGAACACGTCCCCCTGTCCGACCGCCGTGCGGATCCACGCGAGGTCGAGGCGTCCGGTGCGATCGTCGTACGGGATCTCCTCGATCCGGATCGGGAGTCCGGCGGAGTAGTTCGCGAGGACGCTCTTCTCCTCCCACGGAAGGCTCGCGGGGACGAGGAACCGATGCCCCTCCCGGAGCCGGTGGCAGAGGAGGAGGGCTTCACCCGCGGCCGTCGCCCCGTCGTAAAGCGACGCGTTGGCCGCGTCCATTCCGGTCAGCTCGACCCAGAGGCTCTGGAACTCGAAGAGCGCCTGGAGCATCCCCTGGCTCGCCTCGGGCTGGTACGGCGTGTAGGAGGTGTAGAACTCGGACCGGGAGATGATCGCGTCGAGCGCTGCCGGGGAGAACGGGGTCGTGATCCGTCCGCCCAGGAACGCGGAGAACTTCGAGTACGGTCGGTTCCGATCGAGGATCTTGTCGGTCGTCCGGACTACGTCGATCTCGTCGAGGCCCTCGCCGATCCCGAGGCGTCCCAATCGGACCTTCTTGGGGATGTCGCGGAACAGTTCGTCGGCGGACTTGAGCCCGATCGCGGCGAGCATGGCCGCCTCGTCGCTGGCCCCACCGGGAATCCATCGTGGCACGGAGAGCACCCGGGGGGGCGGCGAGCCGGGCGGGCCATAAAGCCCTTGGCCGGGGCGGGACACGTCCTCCGGCGCAATTCGCCCTCCCCCGCCGGAAAGGTATTCCGCTGTCCCGTCTCCGACCCCGCGATGCCGCTGCGGAAGGGGAGGGAAGACCGCGGGGCCTCAGGCCGCTCCGGCCGCTGCACGACCCGGAGCTGCCGGAGATCGCGCGCTCGATCGCAATCATCATGGAC
>JBGOSQ010000097.1:0-5115 GCA_041476045.1 Thermoplasmata archaeon
GATCCGGTACGACCCGCGGAACAGATAGGTCAAGGGAACGCAGACCTCACCGGAGTAGTCCCGGTCGATCGTTCCGGGAGCGTTCGCCATCACGACGCCCTTCGTCGCGAGGCCGCTCCGCGGCCGAACCTCGAGAAAGGTCCCACGCGGCGCGGTCATCCGGAGCCCGGTCCGGACGAGGACCACGCGGTCCTTGCGGAGGATCACGGCCTCCGCTGCACGAAGGTCGAAGCACGCCGAGCCCGCGGTCGCGCGGTGGGGAAGCGGTTGGGTAGGGGCTCCCGGAAGACGCTCGACTATCACTCGGGTTGCGCGCGGCGCCACGCGGTCACGGAGGCGAACAGAGGCATCTAGCTTTCTGGCACGCTCACGCGGGGACCGGGCTCGGCGCCGTCGTCTCCTCGGGCGACGGGACCTCCTCGGAGCTCGCGGCGAGGAAACGTGCCACGAGACGACCCTCCGCGCGCCGGAGCATCTTCCCCAGCGCCGGCGGGCTCTGCCCGGTGACCTTGGAGAGGCGGGTCAGCGTGATCCGTCTCGGGACGGTGTAGTACCCGAGCGCCCATGCGCGGGCGACCGCCGCGCGCTGCTTGACGGTGAGGCTCGCACCGTCGGCGTCGGCCGCGATCGGGTGGCGCGCCGCTCGCACGACGCGGAACGGAACCTCTTCGCGGCGGAGGCGATCGAGGACGCGACGGAGCAGACGCTCGGTCGCGTGGAACGTCGCGACCGTGCGCTCGGCATCGATGCGGAACGGCGCCGTCGGGGTGATCTGGCCGGCCGAGAGCGCGAGGAGGCGGCGCAGCCCCTCCGGGTTCCGCTGCCGGACCAGCACGATGTAATCGCGCGTCCGGGGCCGTCGCTCGACGAGCTCGAACGATTGGAGTCCGTAGAGCGAGCGGATCCGCCGGGATTCCCGCTCGAGCTCCTCCGCGGTCCGCAACGCGCCGCGTCGGCGGATCCGAAGCAGTTGGAGCCGCCAGCCACGCTCGAGGCGAAGCGTCTCGAGGAGCTCGACCTCCTCGTACCGCTGGAAGAACTTCGCGGGGATGACCCCGAGAAGCTCCAGGTCCCGCGTACGGAACTCGAGCGTCACCGTCTGCATCGGGCGGCCCGAGCGCGGGTTCCGATATGAACCTGTGCCGGCGGACCCGCCGTCCGGTTCTTAAATATCGACCGGGGCTCCCGCGGCCCGATGGCGTTCCGGTCGCTCGGTGAGTTCCTTGCGACCCTCGAGGCCCGCGGGGATCTCCGTCGCGTGACCGCCCCCGTGAGCCGGGACCTGGAGATCACCGAGATCACGCAGCGGGCCGTGCGCGCCGACGGACCCGCCCTCCTGTTCGAGAACGTGACGGGGGCGTCGATGCCGGTGGCGATGAACGTCCTGGGTTCGCCGCGTCGCATCGCGCTCGCCCTCGGCGCCGAGCGTTTGGACGATGTCGCCGAACGCATCGGACGGCTCGTTCACCTCCGACCGCCCGCGGGGATCGTCGGGGCGATCCGCGACCTGGGCGGCACCATCGAGACGCTGGAAACGCTCCGCTCCCTCGCGCCCAAGCGCGTGCGCTCCGCCCCGTGCCAGGAGATGGAGAGCGACCGGGTCGATCTCGACACGCTCCCGATCCTGCGCTGCTGGCCCGGCGACGGTGGTCGAACGATCACGTTCCCCGTCGTCATCACGAAGGACCCGGAGACCGGCGAGCCGCACACCGGGATCTACCGTCTCCAGCAGTACGGGCCGGACACGCTCGGGATGCACTTCCAGATCCACCGGGTGGGAGCGAACAACTACCGGAAGTGGGCCGCGCGCGGGGAGAAGATGCCGGTCGCCGCCGTCATCGGCTGTGACCCCGCGACCGTCTTCGCCGGACTTTCGCCGGTCCCGGAAGGGATCTCGAACTTCGTCTTCGCCTCGTTCCTTCGCGGCGAGCCCCTCGAGCTGGTCAAGGCGAAAACGATCGACCTCGAGGTCCCGGCGCAGGCCGAGATCGTGCTCGAAGGGTACGTCGACCCGACCGAGCGCAAGGTCGAGGGCCCGTTCGGGGACCACACGGGCTACTATTCGGCTGCCGAGCCGTTCCCCGTCTTCCACGTCACGCACATGACCCGACGTGCGAAGCCGACGTACCTCAGCACCGTCACCGGTCGTCCGCCGACCGAGGACGCGGTGCTGGGGAAAGCCGTCGAACGGGTCTTCCTCCCGGTCGTCCGCCTCGTGCTCCCGGAGATCGTCGACATGAACCTCCCGATGGAGGGGATTTTCATCAATCTCGCGATCGTCTCTATTCGGAAGAGCTACCCGGGACATCCGCGCAAGGTGATGCATGCGCTGTGGGGGCTGGGCCAGATGATGTTCACGCGCTACGTCGTCATCGTGGACCACGACATCGACGTCCATGATCTGCGGGAGGTCCTCTACCGCGTGGCCCTGCAGGCGGACCCGGAACACGACCTGGAGCGCGTGCACGGCCCAGTGGACCAGCTCTCGATCTCGAACCCGATCCCCAACTTCGGGGCGAAGATCGGGCTCGACGCGACGCGGAAGTCCGCGGCCGACGGATTCCCGCGACCATGGCCGGAGGAGATCCGGATGGACCCGGCGGTCGTCCGGAAGATCAACGACCTCCTCGCCAGGGACCCCTCGCTGCGGGGGATCGACGGGAAGACCGGGTCGTGACCGCCGCGGGCCGGCTCACCCTGCCGGAGCTCGCGCGCTTCCTCGAGATCCAGAACCTCGGCCTGAACCTCCCCTTCGCCGCGGCGTTCCTTCTCCTTGCGAGCCGAGGCCTCCCGCCACTTATCCCGACGGTGCTGCTCGTAATCGCCTTCGTTGCGGCCCGCAACGCCGGTCACGCCTTCAATCGATGGACCGATCGTCGGCTCGACGCCGAGAACCCTCGGACGCAGGGTCGAGCCCTCGTCACGGGCCGCATCTCGCCGGGCGCGGCCCTCGTGCTCGTTGCGCTGAACTCGATCGTCCTCTTCATCGCGGCCGCGCTCCTCAACCTCCTGGCCCTCGCCCTCGCCCCCGTCGCCCTCGCGATCGTCCTCGGCTACAGCCTCACCAAGCGGCTCTCACCGCTCACGACCGTCGTTCTCGGCGTCGTCGAATCGATCACGCCGGCCGCGGTCTACATCGGTCTCACGGGCTCGCTTCCCTCCCCCGTGCTGCTCGCCGTTCTCGCGCTCCTCGCATGGGGAACGGCGTTCGAAACGATCCACAGCCTGGGAGACCTCGAGACGGACCGCCGACTCGGTCTTCCCTCGCTGCCGGGCCGCCTCGGCGTGCAGCGCTCCCTCGTTCTGATCCCCGCGCTGCACGCTGCGGGGCTCTTGCTCCTCGCGGGGTTCGGCCTTCTCCTCTCCCTTCCCCTACCGTACTTCGCCGGTCTCGCGTCGATGGCGTTCGTCGCCGGCGTCGTCGATTACGCGCTCGCGCTCGATCCGGCCCGTTCCCGGCGACCGTTCCGGGCCCACTTCGTTATGGGGGGGCTCTTCTTCGTCGGGGCCGCCATCGCGGTGCTCGTCTAACCCGTCGCCTCCCCGGGGGAAAGCGACCACACCCATGGTTATGGTACCGTCTCCAATATTCTAGGACAAGTAGATAAGGCACCTCGCGCTCGCGCCGCCGAGGCCAACGATGCCCCAAGTGATGATTGGACTGTCGGCGCGCGACTACCGGACCACCAACGACGTATGGCGGATGGCGAAGCGCCACCTGAATCCGCTCGTGCGGCGACGAATCGGATGGCGCGGCCGATCGAGCTTCCTCCGGCAACTGATCCTCTACGGGTTCGAGAAGTCGAGCGAGAATCCAGGGGAGTTCCTGCGACAGGTCCGCGACACCCACGACCCGTTGGTCGGGAAGCGCGGCCGCTCGGAAGCGGGTGCGGAACGGCGCGAGCAGCTGGTCGCCGCCTGGGAAGCGTTCTTCCCCGGCTCCCCGACCTCGGGCAAGGGCCGCGGAAAGAAGGGCGCCTCGCCGTAACGGCGAGATCCGATAGGCTCCGAAAGGGGTTTCTCCCCCACCCCCTCGCGGGGTGGGGTTCTCATGGGACGGACGTCGGAAGCGTCGGAGGGCCTCGCCCTCCTGGGTTCCGCTCGCGTGGGCCCGATCGGGTTCCCCGTCCCGACGCTCGCGGTCGCTCGAGCTCCGTCCGCTCCCGCGCTAGGCGGGAGCTATGCCCTCTCGATCGAGAGCGCGCCGGGTAGCGCCGAGGGCCGACGCTCACTTGTTCTCGCCGATTCTGAGGCTCGGCTGCGGCTGGAGTACGCGATCCCCGCGGCCGAAGTGAGCGGGATCCCCGGAGTGCTCGAGGAGGCGGCGCCGGGCGCCTGGTTCGTGCACGCACCGATCTCGACCGACGAGACGAGCCGGCTGCGCGCCGCCCGACCCGAGCTGGTGGTCCTCGGGAACGCACGGGTCCTGTTCGCGGAAGGCGCCCCGTTCGTCCGCGCCGTCCGACAGCTCCGGGAATCGGCGGGGGGCGGGGCGGTGCTCTGGGCCCCCCGGGTCGCGCTGCCCCACCGACTGGCGCTTCTCGTCTACCTCGGCGTCGACGTGCTCGATACCACGGAGCTCGTCCTGCGCTCGGGCGCGGGCACCTACTTCGACCCTACACTCGGGCCTCTCGATGCGGCGTCGGCGCGCGCCGAGGGCTCGTGCACGTGTCCGGCGTGCCGCCGCGATCCGCCCGGGTCGCTCCAGGAGCACGGGGAACTGGTCCTCCGCGAGGAGCTGGCCCGCGTCCGCGCCGCCCTCCGGGCGGGGCGGCTCCGCGAGCTCGTCGAGGCCCGGCTCGGGAGCGAACCACTGCTCGCGGAGATCCTCCGGTACGCCGACCGCGACCTGGCCGGGCTCCTGGAGGAACGGACCCCGGTCGTCGGCGACGCGACCCGGTCCTACGTCCTCCGGGAATCGCAACGACGGCCGGAGATGCTGCGCTTCCGAGCCCGGCTCATCGAGCGGTACCGCCCACCCCCCTCGAAACGCATCCTGCTCCTCGTCCCATGCTCCCGAACGAAACCGTACCGGAACTCCCGGTCCCACCGTCGGCTCTACGGCGCGCTCGAGGGTCTGCCGCACCTGGAACGCGTGCACGTCGTCTCGGTGAC
>JBGOSQ010000098.1:0-5028 GCA_041476045.1 Thermoplasmata archaeon
ACGAGTTCTCGGGGGGCCAGCGCCAGCGGATCGGGATCGCCCGCGCGCTCGCGCTCCGCCCGGACTTCATCGTGCTGGACGAACCGACGAGCGCGCTCGACGTCTCGGTCCAGGCGCAGATCCTCAACATCCTGACGAAGCTCCAGAAGGAGCAGGACCTGTCCTACCTGTTCATCTCGCACCACCTCTCGGTCGTGCGCGCCTTGAGCCACCGCGTCGTCGTGATGTACCTGGGGAAGGTCGTCGAGCGGGCGCCGACGGACACCTTGTTCAACCGCCCGATGCATCCCTACACGCAGGCGTTGCTTGCTGCGATCCCGATCCCCGACCCGACGCTCAACCGCGAGCGGATCCTCCTCAAGGGGGACGTCCCGAGCCCCGCGGCCCCGCCCTCCGGGTGCCGGTTCCACACGCGGTGCCCGGCCGTGATGCCGGTCTGCTCCAAGGTGGAGCCGCCGCTCATCCGCGTCCAGGGGGAGCACTGGGTCGCGTGCCACCTCTACCCAGGCGTCGAGACCGGCGCCTCCCGCGCGATCGCGAGCGAGCCCGCCGGCGCCCTCGCTTCCTCCGAGCCGCCGAGCGCATCGTAGGCAAGGCCGCCGATGCCGCGGCCGCCGCTCCGCCGCTTCTTCGGCATCCAGAGCCCCGATCCCGAAACGCGGGAGAAGGCGGTCGAGGCCCCGGGGGCCTCCTGGCGGGAGTTCCTCTATTTCGAGCTCGCGAAGATCTGGATCCTCCTGATGCTCTTCATCCTCGACAGCTGGCTCATCGCCTTCTGGGTTGAGGTCGCTGGATCGACAGGAATCGTCGGTGGCGTCGTCACCCTCGGTGGGGCGATCTACGGCGAGGTCCTCCTCTACCGATACCTCTGGTTCGAGCCGGACCCGGAGAAGGAGGTTCTCTGGAAGGAGTTCCGTCCGACCTGGCTGAGGCTCACCCGATACGGACGCTGGACGCCGCCGGCGTGGCGGATCCGCGACGGCTTGGACGCGTACGCGGAGCCACCTCGGCAGGGCCCAGATCCCCGCGAGTTCCTCTGAGGACGCGCGGGCGACCCCCGTTTCGGTAGGAACACCGCCGGTCTCCGATCTTCGGTCGATAAGGAGGGCGGAAACGGCCGACGTGGCACCTCGGTGGTCGGGAAGGTTCCGATAATAAACTCAGGACCCCGGTGGCGCGAGGCCACCGAGGTCGGGGAAAGGGTTGGTCGATCGCTGCGAGCCGGCCTGCCCTTACAGGATCTGGTTCCCCGTGATGGTGAACCACGTCGAGTCGCCACCACCGCCGCTGGTCACGTTCGAGTTGTAGCTCGTCACGTCGATCCAGATCGAGGCCGTCACGACCACGTTCACCTGGAACGAGTAGACGTACAGCGCGAGCGCGTTCGCGATCTGGGACGCCTGGTTGTAGGTCCACACCCGCTGGTCGCCCGCCGGCATCACCGCGGCCGCGTCGAGGGCCGCGATCATCGCCGAGTAGGCGTTCCCCTGGCACTTGTCGGCCACGCCGAGCGTGCCCGGGCTCGCCGCCTGGGTCGCCCAGTAGGCGTAGTCCGTGCCCGACCAGCAGCTCGGGTCGTTGAACTCCGTGATCAACGGGTTCTCCGACAAGATCTGCTGAGCCACTGCGTCACCCAGCGTGTACGTGTTGTCCGGGCGGTACATCGGGTTGACGTAGTCGGTCGGGTCCGGATAGTCGGGGGCCCAGCCGAGGCGGTACGTCGGCATCGGGTTGTTGTAGGCGCCGAGGTAGAGCGAGTTGATCACCGCGTCGATAAAGTTGATATCGAGCGGGTTCGCCACTACCTTGCCGCCGGTCAGCAACGAGATCTCCGCGACCCACAGCGCGATGCGCTGGTCGAGATCGGGCGCACCGGTCTGCCCGAAGAGCGGGAGCTGGCAGGGGTTCGCCGACGTGCACGCGACCGCTTCCGGGTCGTAGTACGGGCTCGACGAGGTCGTGAGCTGGGCCCACCACCACGCCGCGCCGCCCACGACCGTCGGGTCCGTGACGGGGTCTCCCGTCGGGAAGCTCACGTTCGCCGGGTAGTAGTTCGCCATGAACTGCGGGATCGCGCCACCGTAGTTGAACGCCCGCTGGATCCCGCCGACGACGTTGATCGTCTGCTGGATCGTGGCGTAGGGGTACGCGTGGGCGAAGAACTGCCGCATCCCGACGTGGCTGAACCAGTCCGAGGGCACCGTGATCGGGTTGGCCGTGTAGTGCTGCGCGGCCGTCTTGTCGAACCCGAAGTTGAACGGATAGAAGTCGATCGAGATCGACGGGAACGTCGTCGCCGAGATCTTCCCCTGTGCGATCAACTGCAGTTCAAACGAGGTGTCCGTCGATGGGATCGACGCGAAGTCGGCCGAACCGGCCGCATAGGCCTGCTCGCCCGGTACCTGGGTGGTCTCCCATGTCACGGAGACGTCCCGCACGTACTTGCCTACTGCCGGCATGCAGCCGGCCCAGGTGCAGTACGGGTTGGAGACGTAGGCCGGGTTGGCCTGCAGGTCGTACGAGATCGCCTGGACCAGGTTCGCGAGGTAGTACGGGCCGCTGCCCGCCATCGCCCACTGGACCGTCCCGATGAACGGCGGCTGGGAGCCGTCGGTCTCGTACTGGTCCCACGCGAGCATGGGGATCGTGGTCAGGTCGACGCCGTAGCCGCCCACGCCGGGGAGCGGGACCGGGTGGTCGCCCAGGTCCGACGCGGACTCGTTGCCCGCCGTCCAGTACGGGATACCGGCTCCCTGCGCCGGAGCGCTGAACCAGCCCGCCGGGACGACCGAGGCGCCCAGGGGGTCCGCGATCAGCTCCAGGAAGTACGGCCAGCTGACGCCGTTCGCGTTCGCGTGGAACGTGACGCATCCGTGGTCGTTGGTCAGCGCGGCAGCGGGGCAGTCGGTCCCGTTGATGGTCATCGAGTTCCACATCGCGGCCGGGGTGTTGTTGTAGAGACCGTGGATCGGGTCGCCCGACGGCCCCAGGCCGACGAGCGCTTGCGTCAGGATCCAGCCGTTGTTGCATCCCGCGCATGGGATCGTCGCGAACGCCATCGTTCGGAGGACCGAGAACACGACGTCCGTGGGGTACACACCCCAGTGGTTCGTCGCCGTGTTGGCGTTGTTGGGGTCGTAGAACTGGGAGTGCGCCCCGATGACGAAGGTGTAGTCGTCCCCGTTGATCAGCGTGCTGCCGTACATCGACTGGCAGTTGTTCGGGCCGACATTGCTGCCCGGAACGCACGTCGCGATCACCGGCACGTAGCTCGTGAACGTCGGACCCGTCTGGCTTCCGTTGAAGAAGATCAGGGTTTGGTAGATGTTCTCGATCGGCTCGTACCCGAGCGTCTCGTACTCGATCGCGGGGTCGACGCCGCCCGCTCCACCGGGAGCGAGCTCGTAGACGACGAGCTGGCCCGGGTGGGGGCTCTTCGCGGTCGTCGCCGCGCCGGCAGAGGCGTGGAAGCCCGAGGCGGCGACGAAGACCGACCAGGTGTAGTTCTGGTAGGCCGTTCCGCCCGCGGTCGCGGACGCCGAGCCGACGAACGTCACCGTGTAGGTGCCGGCGGCCGGGAAGGCGAAGGTCGCCCACGCCGAGGTGTTCGTGCTCGAGGGGTTCGTCGGCGTTATGCCGGTCGAGACCACCGAGGGCACGTTCAGGGTAAAGAGCGGGTTGGTCGGAGCGGAGGTATAGGTACCCTTGACCGTCACCGAGTCGCCCGCCTGTAGGATCGCCGTCGCGGGGGTTCCCGTGACCGGCGTGCTGTTGGAGACGATCGTCCCCGAGACCGCGGGCACGTTGCCCGAGCTCGCGTGGCCGAAGCTCGCGGTGACCTGGATCGGGACGAGCGACAGGTAGCTGTCGTGCACCGCGCCCCTCACGATCGCCGTCGCCGAAGCAATGTAGGAACCGGCGCCCCCATACGTGTGGGAGGTCGAGGGGGATGCCTGGTCCGTCACATTCTGTCCATCACCAAAATCAAAACTGTACGAAGTCGCAGTCACACCGTTCGGCAGGGAGGCGGTGAAAGGAACCACCGATCCTTGCTGGACGGACTTGAACGGTACCGCCAGTGTCACGTCATGCGCTGCGGCCGCCGCCAAGCACGCCGGGCTGTTGACCGGAACGCACGTGCTCTTCGATTCGTTCTTGGCCCCGGACGAGTTGAGCCCGACGTAGCCAAGTCCTCCGACGACCAGGATGACGACGATCATGATGACCGCCGCCGTCGGGGTCGAGAGGGCCCGCTTACCGGCCCATCGTCCGACGCTCACGCTATTCTCCTCTCCCATATCGAGTTCCTCTACGGCCTCCGGTACCCCCGGAGACCTACGGCCTCGACCCCCTAGGTAATATTTATACCCTTACGGGTTCGCACCGCCGTGGGCCGACGCGGACCGACGCTCCGCCTCGCGCCGTCCCTTCTGAGCGCGGATTTCGCGGACCTGGGGCACGCGATCCGACGGTGCGAAGAGGGGGGCGCCGGGGCGCTCCACCTGGACGTGATGGACGGCCATTTCGTCCCGAACCTCACCTTCGGACCGGCGCTCGTGCGATCGGTCCGGGCGCGGACCGATCTTCCCCTCGACGTGCATCTGATGATCGAGCACCCCGCGAAGTACGCGAAGCCGTTCGCGGACGCGGGTGGCACGACGCTCGTCCTCCACGTCGAGGCCTCCGATGACGTCCGTACTACGCTCGGCGCGATCCATGACCTGGGCGTTGGCGCCGGGGTCGCCATCCGTCCCGGCACCCCGTTCGACCGCATGGCGCCGTTCGCCGATCGCGTCGAGCAGCTGCTCGTGATGAGCGTCGAACCCGGATTCTCCGGCCAGGCGTTCCGACCCGAGGTACTGCCGAAGGTCCACGCCGCGCGGGCCGCGCTCGAGGCCATCGGCTCGTCGGCCGACATCTCGGTCGATGGTGGGATCACCGTCGAGACCGCGCCAGAGGCGGCGCAGGCGGGGGCCACGTTCTTCGTCTGCGGGAACTCCGTCTTCGTCGGCGGGGAGATCGTCGAGA
>JBGOSQ010000099.1:0-4931 GCA_041476045.1 Thermoplasmata archaeon
CGCCCCCTTCGGCTCCCCCCTCTGGCCCCTCCTGATCCTCCTCGTCGCCGCGACCACGGGATCGGGCTCGATCGCCGAGGACCTGACGAGCCGGGCGATCACCCTCTACCTGAGCCGCCCGATCCACCTCGAGGACTACCTCGGTGCGAAGACGGCGGCGGTCGGGTTCTGGATCGGCACCGTCGCCATCGGACCGGGGGTCATCGGGGTGATCCTGGCGGCCGCGCTCGGTCTGATCGACGCCTCCCTCGCCCTCGAGGCGATAGCGGCTTTCCTCGCCGTTGGGCTCCTCGCGACGTTCTTCTTCACCGGCCTCGCCGTGTCGCTCTCGGCGTGGACCGGGCGTTCGCTCTACGCGGGGGTCGCCATCTTCGGGATCGCGCTCTCGCTCGAACTCGCTGCAGGGGCGGTCTCGGGAGTCACTGGTAACGCGCAGGTCCTGTACCTCGGTATCTTCACCGATTTCCAGAACGTCGCCGCGGGCGTCTTCCAGACGGGCGATATTGCGACGACGGTACCCGCCCTCTCCGCCCTCGCCATGCTCGCCACAGGGGCCGCCCTGCTCCTCCTCACCTGGCAGCGCCTGCGCCGCGTGGAGGTCGTCGGCGAATGACCGGGATCGTCGACGCCGTCGGGACGACGAAACGGTACGGGGAGGTCCTCGGCCTGAACGGCTTCACCGCGCACTTCGGCCGCGGGATCACCGGCCTCGTCGGACCCAACGGGGCGGGGAAGTCGACGCTCTTCCGTCTGCTCGCCGGCCAACTGCGTCCCGACGCCGGCACCGTCACGCTGCTCGACCATCCCGCGTGGGGGGACACCGCCTTCCGACGCCACGTGGGCTACTGCCCGGAACATTCCGCGCTGTTCGAGTGGATGACGGGTGAGGACTTCGTCACGACCCTGCTGCGCGTGGACGGCTTTTCGAAGGCGGAAGCGGCGCAGCGCGCCGGCCGCGCGCTCGCGACGGTCGATCTCGTCGACGCGCGCCGCCGCCGTCTGCGGACCTACAGCAAGGGGATGCGCCAGCGCGTCAAGATGGCCCAGGCGATCGCGCACGACCCGGAGCTCCTCCTCCTCGACGAGCCCCTCAACGGCGTCGACCCCGTCGGGCGGGCCCGCCTCCTCGCCCTGTTCGGCGAGCTCGCCCGGACCGGTCACCACCTCATCGTGAGCTCGCACGTCCTCTACGAGGTCGAACGGCTCACGGACGAGATCGTGATGATCTCGAACGGACGCGCGCTCGCCCAAGGCGACGTCCACCAGATCCGCGATCTGATCAGCGACCGACCCCACACGATCGAGCTCGCCACTCCCGACCCGCGGGCGCTCGCGCGCGCCCTGGCGGGCTGGGAGCACGTCTCGGCGATCGAGTTCCCCGGCCCCGGGAAGCTCACCGTCCTCTCGCGGACGCCGGCGGCGTTCTATCAGGCGCTTCCCGAGCTCGTCGTGCGCGAGCACCTCGACGTCACGGCCGTCCGAGGCGTGGACGACAACCTCGACGCGGTCTTCCGATACTTGGCGGAGTGAGGACGATGGGCGCGCTCGCTCCGATCGGCACGGTCGCCATCCTCTCCTTCCGCGGAGGGCTCCAGGGGCTGCGCACCCTCGCGCTCGCCGGCCTCGCCGCCGTGCCCACTCTCGTGATCCTCGCCCTCGTCGCCGCGCGCGCCGATCCGTCGATCGTCGTCGACGCCGCGCAGTCCCTGTTCCTCAACCTCACCCTCATCGTCGTCGTCATCGTCGTCGTCCTCGTCGTGGCGGTCGGTCAGTTCCGTACCGAGATCGACGACGACACGCTCGCGTTCCTCTCGTCGCGGTCGATCCCGCGCTGGGGTCTCGCCCTCGGGAAGTACCTCGGAAGCGTCGCGGCGGCCGCGGTGATCCTCCTCCCGTCGGCGCTCCTCCCGATCGCGGTCGCCGTCGCCGACGGTGCCGCGGCCCCGCCGGCGGCAGCGGTCGCTGCGATCCTGGTCATCACGATCCTGTCGGTGCTCGCCTACGGGGCGATCTTCCTCCTCTTCGGTCTCGTGACCCCGTCGGCGCTCCTTCTCGGGCTCCTCTACGGATTCCTGTGGGAGAAGCTCCTCCTCTTCCTGCCGGGCTCGGTTCCCCGCCTTACCATCGCGTTTTACCTGCGGAGCCTGGGCTCCGACATGGTGGGCTCGGGACCGCTCTCCGGGTACCCAATCGCGGCCTCGGCGGACGGCGCGATCGCCGCGCCAATCCTGGCGGCCGTCTTCTTCGTCGCGCTGACGATGGGGATCATCCGGTACGTCGAGCTCGTACCGCGCCGGACCTCCGTCTGAGCTTCCCTCGGGTTCGGCCCGACCGCCGCACCGGTGGGGGTGCTCGCGCGTCGAAACGTTTTTCGAGGGCGCGGGGCTCGGCCCGGTCGATGGGTCGGCTCGTCCAGATCAACGTGAAGGCGGCCACTGGCGAGGAGGCCGGCCTACCGAAGCGCTCGGTACCGGCGGCCGGGGTCGGGCCGGGCGGCGTTGAGGGCGATTTCAACCGGTACCGCCACGACCAGCTCGCCGACGATCCCAACAGCGCGGTCTCCGTGATGACGCGCGAGACGATCCGGGCGCTCGATCGGGAAGGATGGCCCGTCCGGGCCGGCGATCTCGGGGAGAACCTGACGACGGAGGGGATCGACTACGCCTCGATGGGACCCGGGCGGCGGATCCGCGTCGGAGAGGTCGAGATCGAGGTGACCCGCGCCTGCGAGCCGTGCACGAACCTCTACCGACTTCCGTACGTCGGGATCGAGCGCGGACCCAAGTTCCTCAAGACGATGCTCGACCGGCGCGGCTGGTACGCGAAGGTGACGAAACCGGGCACGGTCCGGGTCGGGGACTCGGTCGAGTTGCTACCGCCCCTTCGGGCGGCGACGCCCTAGACCGCCCTCCGGCGGGGCCCTCCCTCAGAGGGTCAGGATCGTCTTTCCACGACCCTCGCCCGCGCGCAGCTTCTCCAGCGCGCTGAGACCGTCCGCGAGAGGGACCTGGGACTCGACCGCCGTGCGGAGCCGTCCCGAGGCGAGTTCCTTCGACAGCCGGTCCAGAAGCTCGGCGCTCGGGTGCATGTCGATGTTGATCCCGCGGAGATCGCGCCCCGCGAGCGCCGGCACGTCGGCCGCGCCGATCGTCGAGGCGACGACGCCACCGGGGCGGAGCGCGGCGACGTGGGCCTCGAACGCCGGGCCCGAATTCATCACGTCGAGGATCGCGTCGACGCCGCCGGGATGGGCGTACTTGAGCTCCTCCAGGAGGTGTCCGGTAGAGGTGTCGAAGAACTCGATCGCTCCCAATCGCCGCAGGAACTCGCGGTTCGCTCCGCGCGCGCCGACGATTGTGTGGATCCCCTCCGTCGCGGCGAGCTGGGTCGCGAAGGAGCCGACGCCGCCGGACGCGCCCAGGATGAGGAGGGTCTGCCCCTTCGCGACCCCAAGCTCGTCCAGGCTCTGGCGCGCCGTCATGCCCGCCGTGGGAACGGAGGCCGCCTGCGCCGTGTAGATGCCGCGGGGAGTGAGGCCGATGCCGTTCGTCTCGGGAACCGTCGCGAACTCGCAGTACGTGCCGGTGCCGACGGGATCGTGGAGGAAACTACCGTAGACGCCATCGCCCACCTTGAACCGAGTGACGCTCGGTCCGACCTCCTCGACGACGCCCGCGGCGTCGACGCCGAGGATGAGGGGGAAGACGTGCGGGCGCGTCCCCTCGAACTTTCCCTCCGCGATCTTCCAGTCGAACGGGTTGACCCCAGCGGCGCCGATCCGCACGAGGAGCTCGCCTTCGCCGGGGACGGGTCGCGGCAGGTCCATCATTTCGGGTGTGGCCCGGAACTTCGCCACCGCGATCGCGCGCATCGGTCCCCCAAGGGCCGGGACCGAATGAAGGCGCCGGGGGTTTCCGCCGCGCCGCGTCGTAGTGCGAGCGGGCGAGGCGAACCCCCATTAACCGTGGGCGCGTCCCTCGAAGCGCGAGGATCCCGATGCCGTCGGACACCGTCTCTTCACCGGCCTCCGTCACGCCGGAGGAGCGGCGTTGGCTGCACGACAAGTACGAGCGACTCGCAGGCGAAGAGGCACAGCTCGCCGATTCGAGAACCGGCTACTTTGCGGCCATCGCCTCGGCGCTCGTCGCCGCCCTCGTCCTCCTGGTCATCAACGAGCTCAAGGCGCCGACTGTGTTCGTGACCATGGCGACCCTCCTCGCCGGTTTCGGCTTCCTTATCTCCGCGGTCTGGACGGTGGTCCTCCATCGGACGACGGCGGCGCAGCTCCTCTGGCGCGAGGCCGCGCTCGCCCTCGAGAACGACGCACCCCCTATCGCGGGGCCGATCCCCGCGACCCTGGCGCTCCCGGAGGGCCGATCGGTCCGCGTCGATCTGACGCGCCCGTACCGGGCCCACCTGGCACGGTTCTCCGAGCCCGGTCTCCCGTGGATCGACCGCGTGAAACCCTCCGAGCTCTCCGCAGAAGTACCGCTCATCCTCGCGATCCTCTGGGGCCTGGTCCTCGCCGGGACGTGGACCTGGTTCCTCTTCCTCCGGTAGGTCGACGCGTGCGGCTCCTCCCGATCTCTCCCGGCACCCACGTCCGGTTCCGCCGAGGGGACGCCGACCGGACCCCGGGCTTCTCCGGGGGAAAGGAGGCGGCGCTCGCGGCCACGGTGCGTCTCCGCGACCGGCTCGAGCCGCTGCAGGAGCGGCTCTACGCGGGCCACGCGCAGCGCGTGTTGCTCGTCCTCCAGGGAATGGACACGTCCGGCAAGGACGGGACCATCCGCCGCGTCTTCGAAGGGGTCAACCCGCAGGGGGTCCGAGTGGCGCAGTTCCGCCGCCCGAGCGTCGAGGAGCTCGACCATGACTTCCTCTGGCGCGTGCACGCGCGGCTCCCCGCCCTCGGGGACATCGTGATCTTCAAC
>JBGOSQ010000100.1:0-4914 GCA_041476045.1 Thermoplasmata archaeon
CACCCTCCTCCTGGCTGCCGTCGACCGGGGGGATCTGGCGGAGCGCGACGTCGCGGACCTGGGTTGCGGCACGGGGATCCTTGCGATCGGCGCCGCCCTCCTCGGGGCGCACTCGGTCCACGCGATCGATACCGACGCCGACGCGGTCCAAGCCGCCCAACGGAACGCGCTCACGCTCGGCGTGTCCTGCGAGTTCACGACCGCGCCGGTGGAGGCCTTCGCGCAGCCGGTCGACACCGTCGTGATGAACCCGCCGTTCGGCGCGCAGCGCCGGCACGCCGACCGGCCGTTCTGGGAGACCGCGTACCGGACCGCGCGCCGGCGGATCTACGCCTTCTCGCTCGCTTCGTCCCGAACCTTTATAGCGGACAGCGCGGTCGCACGCGGCGCACAGGTCGAAGCGATCCAACCGGTTCCCTGGCGGCTCCCCCGCACCTTTCCGCACCATCGGAAGCGGTCGGTCGAGCTTTCCGTGGATCTCTGGATCCTGAGCCCGCGCACCCCCCAACCATGACGCACCCCAACGCACACGGCCTCGTCCTGCCCGGCGACCTCCTCGGCACGGCCGAAGAGTTCGTCCCCGGGCGTGGGACTTACGAGGACCACGGCCGGATCTACGCCGCCCTGATGGGCCACACCCACGTCGACGCCCGCGACAAGGCGATCCGCGTCGACGCGATCCACGCCGTCCCGCACGTGAACGAGGAGGACCTCGTCTACGCGCGCGTCGACGAGGTCAAGAGCGCGATGGCGGTCTGCACGGTCCTCTCGCTCGCGACGGGCCGGCGCGGCGTCCCGGGCGCCCCCGAGGGCACCGTCCACATCTCGAAGGCCAAGGAAGGCTACACGGAGTCGCTCGGCGAGGCGTTCCAGCCGGGGGACATCCTCCTCGCGCGCGTCCTCCAGAGCCACCCTACGATCAAGCTCACGACGGCACCGGCCACGCTGGGCGTCGTCTCGGCGCGCTGCCAGGTCTGCCACGGGCTCCTCGAGCGCGCCGGCAAGGAGCTCAACTGCCCGCGCTGCGGCAACCGGGAGACCCGGAAGCTCGCACACGACTACCAGGGCATCCACCACCGCGGGGCGCCGTCGGATGCCCAGCCCGTCCCGTAGCGAAGAGGAACGACTCGCCCGGCTCGTCCGGGCCCACGACCGCTGGCGGGGCCGCGAGGTCTTCAATCTCCTGCCGAGCGAGAACGCGCTCTCGCCTACCGCGCGCCGGTACCTCTCGAGCGATCTCGCGGGACGCTACACGCTCCCGTTCCCCTCGGTCTTCGAGGGCGAGGCGATCGACAACTCCTACGCCGGGACCCGGTACACCGACCAGATCGAGGCCCTCGCGAACGCGGCGGCGGCGCGCCTCTTCCACGGTCGGTTCGCCACCGTCCGTCCGCTCTCCGGGCACATCGCCGCCCTCGCGGTACTGGTGCCGCTCCTCCCCCGGGGCTCGAAGATCCTCGCCATACCGCCCCAGCAGGGCGGCTACGACGGCTACGCCCCCGGCTACCTCCCCGCATTGCTCGGTTACACGGTTCGCCCGCTCCCGGCCGATGGGCCGGGCTTCCGCCTCGACGAAGCGGCGACGATCGCGGAGATCCGACGCGAACGGCCGACCGCCGTCGTCCTGGGCCAGAGCTTCCTGTTCTTCCCCTACCCGCTCCACGCGATCGCCGAGGCGGCCCACGCGGTGGGCGCATTGGTCCTCTACGACGCGTCGCACGTGCTGGGCCTCATCGCGGGAGGCCAGTTCCAGGACCCGCTCCGCGAGGGCGCCGACATCGTCTTCGGGAGCACCCACAAGTCCTTTCCCGGCCCGCAGGGCGGCCTCCTCGTCACGGACCGCGAGGACCTCTTCCAGCAGATCGACCCGGCGCTCCACTGGCGCGTGATGGACAACGCGCACTGGAACCGGATCGCGGGCGTAGGCCAGACGCTCCTCGAGCTGGAGCGGTTCGGCGTCGAGTACGCCACGACCGTCATCGCGAACGCGCAGGCGATCGCGACCGCGATGACCGCGATCGGGATCCCGTTCGTGGCCGAGGCCCACGGCTTCACGCGCTCCCACCAGGCCCTGATCGACCGCGCCGAGCTCCGGCGACGCCACCACCTCGGCGTCGCCGAGATGGCACGACGTTGGGAATCGCAGCGGCTCCTCACCGATCTGGTGGGCCGGATCGGGACCGCCGAGGTGACCCGCTTGGGGCTCCGACCGGAAGAGATGCCCCGCCTCGCCGATCTCCTCTACCGGGGCGGCGTCCAGAAGGAGCGGGTCGGGCGCGAGGTCCTCGCGTGGCGCCGGACCTACCCCAACCAGCGGTTCGTCTGAGCCGACCGACGAACGGCGGTCCGCCCGTTCGGAAGGTTCGAAGGATTCTGACCGCGGCGGGAGGGGGGATTCCCGCCGCGGTTGGGAAGGGGTTCGATCGGTGCCGTAGGGCCCGCGTTACATCCCGTGGGCGGTCTTCTGGTGTTCCTTGAGCTCCGCCTCGGTGGCGAAGGTCTGGTGGCACACGGAGCACTCGTTCGTCGGCTTCGACTGCCATGCCTGGGCCGGCGAGGTCTTCGGGCCGCCCCACATCGCGCGGCCGAGCGCGAGGGCGACGATCATCCCGATGATCAGACCCGCGACGAGGAGGCCCGCGGCGACGCTACCCGGCGCCACGCCGCCCCAGATCGACTCGTTCGACCAGCTGGACGTGTTCTGATAGACCGTCGTGCCCGCGGGGATCACCGTGAGGATCTGGCTGAACAGGAACGAGCCGAACGGCGCCGTGATGTTCAGGACCTCGTAGTAGCTGCCCGCCACGGCGGCGAACCAGACGACGTTGGCGATCGCGACGCGCAGACCGGAGCCGGGAACGAAGACGCCCTGGCTGAAGACGACCTTGCCCGCGCTCGTGGTGCCCTGGTAGACGGTGAGCTGGGCGCCGCGGATGTAGCTGCCCGTGTAGTTGACGGCCAGCGTCACGTTGCCGGTAGAGAGCGAGCTGCCCGAGAGCGGGACGACGAAGCCACCGATCGGGTTGCCCGGCACGAGGAACGGCTGACGCGCCGCACCCGCCGTCACGTTGTTGACGCCGTTGTTGAGCGCGACCCAGACCTGGACCAGGAACTGGTCGGAGGGGAGGATGCCGCCGGCGTAGCCGTCCGCGGTGATGTTCGCGTTCGTCAGGGTCATCGAGTAGTCGTTGACGCCCGTGGCGATGAGGGCGTTCGCGGAGAGGTTCGCGACAAGCGGGCAGTTGTGGTTCTGGACGCAGTGTCCCGAGCCCGTGATGTCGTTGACCGAGACCGACATCCAGGTGTTCGTGGGACCGATCGTGATGTTCACGGGTGCGATCGACCACGACAGCGTGTACGGCAGGAGCCAGTACGCCGTGGGGGCGTTCGTGACCGTGACCTGCGCGCTCACTTCGCCCGCCTGTGGGAGGGGCTTCGCGTTCACGTGGACGGAAGCGGCCGAGACCTGCGAGAAGTGACCCGCACCGGCGCCGACGCCGGCGAAGGTGGCCCGCCCGGAGTAACCGAACCCGGCCAATCCGGCCATCACGAGCGTGACGACCAGCAGCGCAACCGTCGCTAGATTCCCGTACCTCTTCACCGTAGCTGGGCGCATAGTCATGGTGACGACTTGCATTACTTAAATGTCACGATACGGCTCTTGAACCTCACCCAACCGAAAAGGGCCGTTTTCCGAGAGAAAACGCGGGTCGCGGACGACCCGGAAAGGGTTAACACGAGCGCGCGAAGAAATCGCTACTCTTCGATGCCGTGCGCGATCTTGAGATGCTGGTGGAGCGCGAACGGCGTTTCGAACTCCTCGTGGCAGACCGAGCAGGAGAGCTTGCCCGAGCCTTTCGCGTCCTCTTGCCAGGGTGGCGTCGCCTTCGGGACCGGCGCGCCTCCGGCCCGCCGGGGGCCGCCGCGGATCGCTGGGGCGAGGAAGAGGCCGACCAGGAGGCCGACGATCCCCGCGATGAGCGCCATGACCGTACCGGCGACCGCCGGCGAGATGCAACCCAACGGCCCGCACGCCTGCGACTGGTTCAGGAAGGCGGTCCCGCCGATGGCGGAAACGTCGATCGTCTCCGTCACGTTGAGCCCGCCGTACGGCGTTCCCAGCTCGAGCAGGATGTCGTACGTGCCCGGAGCCACCGCCGTCCAGGTCGAGGCGCCACCGCGCAGCCCGCTCAAGCCGGGGACGAACGCTCCCGCCCGGAACACGGGGTTCGTCCGGTCGTCCTTGGGATAGACCAAGAGCGTCGCGTTCTGGATGTACTGACCGGAGTACGCGTACGAGATGGTGACGTTACCGAGCGGCACCACCGCTCCGGGACCCGGACCGTTGATCTGCCCCTGCACCTGGTCGAAGACCAGCTGCGTGTTCACCTGGGAGGCGATCGATCCCGAATGGTTGGCATTCAGCCAGATGATGATCTGATACTGGCCCGGAGGCAGCTCGCTCGCCCCGGCGTAGAAGTGGTTCAGGTGCAGCAGGGTCGTGTTGAGGCTCTGGTTGTAGCTGACGACGCCCGGCCGGATCTTGATCGTCAGGTTGACGACCTGGGGGCACTTCGTCGTCCCGCCGCAGCCGCCCGCGACGTACCGGATCTCCAGCGACTGGGCGAACGTGTGGTTGTTCATCTGGGCCGGCGGGATCACGTAGGTCCAGTTGAGGACGTACGGGAGCACCGTGTAGGTGTTCTGGAGCCCCAGGTTCTCGACGTTGATCGCCCCGACGACGAAGGTGTGGTCGCGCGTGAAGACGTGGCCGAGACTGTCGACCGTGATGATCTTGAGATCATGCAGTCCGGGGGCGTAATTCCCCGACAGGTTGCCCTGGACGGTGAAGTTCTGCCACTGCGAGTACGCGTCGGGGGAGAAGTCGCCCGAATACTGGCCGTCGACGTAGGC
>JBGOSQ010000101.1:0-4720 GCA_041476045.1 Thermoplasmata archaeon
ACCCCGTCTCTTCGGCGATCTCGCGCCGGCAGGCCTCCGAGGGGGACTCGCCGGGCTCGACCTTCCCACCCGGGAACTCCCAGAGGCCCCCGAGCAGCCCCGACGGGGCACGACGTTGGACCAGCCAGCGGCCGCGGCGTTCCAGCGCCGCCACGGCGGCGACGATGTGAGGACGCGCGATCGGTCGCCGTCGCCGCGGCACCGAGCCGGGATCCTTGAGAAGAGCCTTCGCGACGCAGAGCGACGCGACCGGGCAGGCGCCGCATCGCGGGGCCTTCGGAAGACAGATCGTCTCCCCGAGCTCCATCAGCGCCTCGTTGTACGCGCCCGCTCGCCGGGCCGGTAGTTCGTCCCCGAGCCGTCGCGCGAGTCGGCTCCGGACCCTCGGCGCGCGGGGATCGCCGCGCTCGAGCCACCATCGGGCCGCGACCCGGAGCCCGTTCGATTCGAGCGCGAGGACGCTTCGGCCGAATGCAAGGCTCGCCAACGCCCGTGCGATGTAGGGCCCCACCCCCGGGAGCTGCTCGAGGCTCTCGACCTGGTCGGGGAGGCGCCCGCCGTGGTCTCGAACGATCATGCGCGCGGCCCCGTGGAGATTCCGCGCCCGAGCGTAGTACCCCGCGCCCTCCCAGACCTTCAGCACACGCCCCATCGGGGCGGCTGCTAGGGCGCCGACGTTGGGAAAGCGACGCAGGAACCGATCGTAGTACGGGATGGCCTGGGCGACGCGCGTCTGCTGGAGGAGGACCTCGGCGACCCACACACGGTACGGATCGCGATCGCGCCGCCAGGGAAGGGGTCGACGCGTTGCGGCGAACCACGCGAGGAGCGCGCGCGTCCGCGCGGGGACGGCTCGGGCCCGACCGGCCCTCGGTCGACGCGTCAGGTCGTCTCCCCGATGCCGGATTAACTATACCATTAAAAGGAGCCTCGAGGTGAAACCCGCGGTAGGGCCACGATGGCATCGGAGATCGCAACACTGGTCCTCGTGACCGACGAGACGTTCGAGGCGGAGGTCATCCGCTCGGAGCTTCCCGTCGTCGTCGACTTCTACGCCGACTGGTGCGCGCCCTGCCGCTCCGCGGACCCCCTCCTCGAGGAGCTCTCGTCGAGCCTCGCCGGTCGCGTCAAGTTCGCGAAGGTGAACGTCGACGACTGCGATGCGATCACGCGGTCGTACGGCATCCACTCGATCCCGACGTACCTCTTCGTCGAGCGCGGCCGCGAGAAGGGGCGCCAGATCGGCACCCTCGGGGCTCCGACGGAGTTCCGCTCGACGCTGAAGCGGTACTTCTCGTTCGCGTAGCGCCCCGGACGACCCGCGTGTCCTCGGGCTCGTCGCGCGCTAGTGGCGGAAGATCCGCCACCCCGTCACGTACATCGCGATGCCGTGGCGTTCGGCGGCGGCGATGACCTCGGCGTCCCGGAGACTGCCACCGGGCTGGATGATCGCGGCGACGCCGGCGCGTCCGGCGACGTCGACGCCGTCGGCGAACGGGAAGAACGCGTCCGACGCGAGGACCGCGCCCCTCGCGCGGTCGCCCGCGACCTCGACGGCGAGCTCGACCGCCTTGACGCGCGTCGGTTGCCCGGAGCCGATCCCCACCGACGTCGTGCCGCGCGCGAGCACGATCGCGTTCGACTTGGCGTGACGGGCGACGCGCCAAGCGAACTCGAGCGACGCGAGGGTCTCCGAGGACGCCGGACGACCCGAGACCGAACGAAGCTCCGAGGGGAGGAGCGGGCGCTGGTCGGCCTCCTGGAGGAGGAGGCGTCCCAACGCGCTGTGCGCCTCCCACCGCGGCCGGTCGAGCGGAGGCGGGTCGACGCGCACGAGCTTCAGCTTGGCCCGCTTCTGGAGGGCCGCGATCGCCGCGGGATCGAACGCAGGCGCGGCAAGCAGGTCGACGAAGACCCCGTGGAGCGCGTCCGGGTCCCCCGGGCCGATCGGCCGGTTCGTCGCGACGACGCAGCCGTACCGCGCGACCGGGTCGGTCGCGATCGCGAGGCGCAGCGCCTCGCCGATCGTCGCCGCCGAGGCCACGCCGCACGGGGTCGCGTGCTTCACGACGGCGGCCGTCGGGGCCGTGAACTCCCCGACGATCGAAAGCGCGGTGTCGAGGTCGAGGAGGTTCGTGAAGGAGAGGGAGTCGCCCTTCAGGCGCTCGAAGGGGGAGGGGGACATCGGCGCCTCCCCGGGGGCTCCGAGCCAGTAGACCGCGGCGCGCTGGTGCGGGTTCTCCCCGTACCGGAGCTCGATCGGCTCGCGGAGGAACTCAACGGATTCCGGGAAGCCCCCGGGGCTCCCGCGGCCTCCCAGGGCGCTCGCGATGGCGCGATCGTACTCGGCGGTGCGGTCGAACGCGGCGACGGCGAGCCGTCGGCGCGTCGCCGACGTGAGGGAACCCGATCGGTCGACGAGCTCCGCCGAAATGTCCTCGTACTGTCCCGGGTCCGTGAGAACGGCGACGAACGCGTGGTTCTTCGCCGCCGCGCGGGCGAGCGTGACGCCGCCGATGTCGACGAACTCCTCCCGATCCTCCGCGTCCGGATGCTCGGCCAAGTGCCGACCGAAGGGGTAGAAGTTCACCGCGACGAGATCGATGGGCGCGATCCCGCGCTCCGCGAGCTCCGCCGTCCCGGCGCTCGTCCGCGGAGCGAGGATCCCCCCCAGCAGTGCGGGGTGGAGGGTCTTGATCCGACCGCCGAACCACGCCCCGATCCCGGTGACGTCCTCGGCGGCCCGGCAGACGATTTCGGCCTTCTCGAGCGTGGCCCTGGTGCCGCCCGTCGCGACGAGCTCGACCGATTGAGCGACCAGGGTTCGGGCGAATTGAGCGAGTCCCGTAACGTCCGAGACCGAGAGAAGAGCGCGCCGGATCGGGACGAGCCCGTCGGACGCGCGCGGCAACGTCCTTACCCTCGATAGGGAGGGTGCCCGAGAGATAAGTGTGTCGGCGAGGACCTACGCGATGCTGACGACGACGGTGATCGACGTGATGGTCAGCTGCACCACGGACATCGGCGCCGCGACCGTCACGAGCACTCCCGTGGGCGGGTGCGCACACGAGTACGGGAGCGCGATCGCCCCGAACGACGTGCAGGTGACGCCGAGCGGGAAGAGGCTCGGCTGCGACTTGAAGTAGGTGATCCACGCCGACGGATAGGCGGTCGTGACGTTGAGGAAGATCGGCGAGGCGAGGGTATCAGACGTTCGTCCGTTGGCCACGTAGAACGTCTGGGTGCCGGCGATCTGCGTCATCACCGCGGCGGTCTGGAGCCCGTTCTCCGACGTGAAGTTCGCGACCATGCTCACGAGCGTGAACGTCGCCGTGTAGCCCGACGGTATCCGGTCCTGGGTGAGCTCCGGCGGACTGAACATAACGGGGTTGCCGCCGAGCTGGTATTCGATCACCGCCCCCTGGTCGAAGACGACGTCCGTCGGGGGCAGGTAGCGGTTGTAGAGGTGGACGTAGATCCCCTCGGCGAACGCCGAGTGATACATCGTCGAGGACATCTGCGTGAAGGCGCACCCCTGTACGCCCGTCTTGTTCCACCAGAAGATCGATTCGTTCTTGCCCGAACCCCCGGGGTAGGTTTGCTTGTGAGGTCCGGACGTGTAGCCCAACAGGTTCCACCAGATGACCGTCAGGTTCAGGTTCGTTCCACCGGAGGTGAGCGTCTTCACCGAGTCGGTGTTCGAGTTGTTGCCGTACGGGCAGATTCCTCCTTGCGAACCCAGGAACTGGACCAGCACGACGCTCCCCGCCGCCGACGAGCCGGATCCGGTCGGGTTGAGACTGAACTGGTTGTTCGAGCCGTAGAACCAGAACGAGGCCCGGGGCGCGTTCGTGTCCGTCCCGGCCTTGACGTAGTTCACCTTGTCGTTGGAACCGTTGACGACGACGTTGATGCTCTGGGTGTTCCCGCCGTTCCACTGGATCGTGATCGTGTCGTTGCTGCCCGAGAAGTTGTAGTAGAGACTGTTCCCGGCGGCGTTCATCGTGATCGTGAACGTCGTGCCGTCGACGCCCGTCTGATTCCATCGGACGACCTGGTTGGCGCCGGAACATGTGCCCGCTCCGCCGGTGAGGCACGCCGTGCCCGTCCCCCAGTTCGGAGTCGCCGCGGTCGTGCTCCCGATCGCGTAGGAGGCGCTCACCTGCGAGACGGCGGTCTCGGGCGAGATGACCCCGGGCGCCGGAGGTCCGAACGGCGGAACCGCGTCGGAGCCGAGCGTGACGGGGGATGCGAGCGAGAGGCCGGGGGCAAGGCTGCGCGCCTGCGCGTTGATCGTGGCCTGGAGGCGCGCCAGCTGGTTCTCGACCTTGAGGACGTGGTCGAACTCCGAGGCCGTCAGTGCGGCCGGGAGCTGGGTCTGGAGGAAGTTGGCGAGGAACGTCGTCACGAGGAGGAGGCCGAGGACCGTGGCGACGGCCGCGACCTGGCCCTTGCGCGCGCGCTGGCGGCGCTGACGGATCGTACGAAAACGGACCACGGCAGGGGGCTCCGGGAACGTAAGTACGTCGACCCCCGCTATTTATACAACCCGCCGACGGAGACGCTTTTCGCCGGCTTTCCAAGACGGCCCTGCCAGGACCGACCCGCGCTCGGGGCTCAGCGTACCGATCTGGGGGAGACGGAGCGCTTCGGTCCCGCGAGCCAGGCCTTGCCCTTGCGCAGGGTTCCGTAGGTGCGATCGGTCCGGACGGTGAGCGGC
>JBGOSQ010000102.1:0-4570 GCA_041476045.1 Thermoplasmata archaeon
GGGTAGCTGGGACGGACCGGCGTACTACGCGTGCAACTTCTCGAACGGAACGCTCACGTACTCCCCGATGAGCTCGAACGACTCCTCCCTTCTGGCCTCGTTTGTGAACCTCGGTTTCGGGGGTCCCGGCCCGAACTACTTGGCGAGCGCCGCGGACGCACCGATGCTGCAGATCGTGCTGGCTTCCGGCGTCGTGCTCGCACCAGATCCTCGGTTCTCCGCTTCCTGTGATGGGCCCAGTCCCCCGCTGGAGTGCCCGCAGACGCCGGTCGTCTCGGCTGCGGGAGGGATCACCGTCCTCGGATGGAACTGGAGCTCCGATAACTCGACCAATTTGCTCCGATCCGGCGATCATTGGAGCGTAGGGTTCGATCTCGTAGCAGCCGCCGGAGCGGCTGGCTCGCTACCGGTCTACCTGTGCGACTCTTCGGAGTGCCGGGACGCCGGCGGGGGTCCCGTCCAAGATCTCTTCTCGAGCCTCTCGGGCGTGCTGGGCCGATACCCGGGCGCTCCCGGTTGGAGCGCGTCCCTCCCGCTCGCGGAGGTTTCGGTCAAAGCCCCCTCGATGCCCTCAGCGTCCCTGCAAGCCACCCCCCGGATTGGCGAAGCTCCCCTGTCGACAACGTTCCTGGGGATCGCCTCAGGTGGGGTCTCGCCCGAGAGCGTCCTCCTCGATTTCGGCGACGGGTCCTCGTCCAGCGGCGACGGGTGGATCACGCACGTTTACGAAGTTGGTGCCTACACGGCTACTTTGCGGGTCGTCGACGCGCTCGGGAGGATCGTCGACACCTCGGTGAGCGTCGATGCCCTCCCCGCGTTGCAGACATGGATCTCCGCGAACGTGACGGCAGGTCCTGCCCCGTTGACGGTGGGCTTCAGCGCCAACGCGGTCCCGGGAGAGCCGCCGTACAAGTACGCGTGGGACTTCGGAGATGGCGAGATCTCACAGCTGACATCCCCGGACCATGAGTTCAAACTCGCCGGGTCCTGGAACGTCACGCTCGCCGTCACCGACGGGCTCGGCTACACGGAGGTTTCCTCCGAGTGGGTCCTCGTCCTGCCTCCGGCGTCAGTGCCGCCCGTCGAAGTGACCCCTAGCCCGGGTGATCATTCGATCACTCCGGTGAACCCCTCCGGGACGCCCGCGTACCTGCCGTACGCGGGACTGGTCCTGGCCGGACTTGCTGCCGCGGTCGTGATCGGCCTTCTCGCCTCCCGTAACGCACGACCACCCCCGATCCGAAAGAGACCTCCCCCGCGCGCGTCTTCGAAACCTCCATAGCCTCGTTGTAAGACTTCGTCGGCCACTACGTCTTCACCAAGGACCCGCGTTGGGCCGGGCCGATCGGAGGCGTGGGCTCTTTACGAACGCCGGGGATGCGTCCCCGATGGCGGCGGCCCCGAGGATCGGGTACGGTCTTCGCGAGAAGGGGATGGACCTCCAGAATCAGACGTGGGAGCTCCGGGGCCGCGGTCCGCTCTCGGCCATCGGATTCCTCTCGCGCCGGCTCGGCGAGAGCCTGGTCGAGGGTCTCCGCATGCAGCTCGACCAGGACCGCCTCGCGATCTCCGGTCGGTCGATCGGATACTACACGCCACTGGACGCGCTTCGGCCCGGACGGTACGGAGCGGCGTTCCCGCGTCGGATGGCCACGCTGGCATGGCGATGCCTTGCGGAGCGGTGCGTGGAGCTCCCGGTCGCGCGCGCGTTCCTCGCCGAACGCCGGTGGAACTCCCTCCTCGAGATCGGCAATGTGCTCGGGTACTGGTACGACCTTCCCGCCCACACCGTCGTGGACCGGTACGAACGCGGGACCGGGATCCAGAACCAGGATATCGTCGAGTTCCACCCGACGGACCGTTACGACGCGATCGTCTCGATCTCCACGCTCGAGCACGTCGGGTTCGACGAACCGGTGCCGGACCCGGCCAAGTTCCTCCGTGCCGTCCGGGTGCTGGAAGGACTTCGGAGCCCGGGGGGCCGTATCTTCCTCTCGGTCCCGATTGGGTACAATCCTGCGGTCGACCGGGCCGTCCGGGAGGGCGAATTCTCCGCGTATCGGACGAACGCGATCGTCGGGGACCCGAGCGGCCGACGCGGGTGGCACGAGGTTCCGATCGCCACCGCCCTGGAGCGCCGCGACGGAATCCTGTTCGCTACGCTCGAATAGCTTCGGCACCGGAGGCGCGCGGCATTGGGCCGGAGGATCGGGCCCTCGAAGGGATTGGACTATCCGCCGGCCAGCGCGACCGCCGGTCACTCCGGCGTATTAAACCCACGGCCGTCCCAAGCGAGCCCACGGCCGTCGCGCCGGAGCGTGCCTAGGTTTATCGGACGACGGACAGTATCGCCGTCATCGGGTACGCGAACTTGGCGCGAACCGTGGCCCCGCAACTCTCTGTCCTCGGGAAGGGGGCATGGGCGACCTTCATCTACGGTGCCTCCCGGGATGTGGTGGACCGATGCGCGTGGGCCTTCGCCCGAGCGAACGATCCAGCCCCGTTCTGGCTCGATATCCGTGCCGACGATGGGCGGGCGGACGCCGGGACGCCCCCCGACCTCGGATGGATCAACGTGGACCAGCTGTTCGTCCTCGCGATCGCCGACGCCCGTCCCCAGGCATCCGTGGGTGCTCGAACGATCGCGAGCGTGATCCGCTCCGACGAATCCGAATCCGTCGTGGCGGAGTTCGCCGACTTCCTCCGACTCCCTTCGGCCATCCAGGAGGTGATCGGTCTCCACACGGGCGGCCCCACCCGGCCGGCGTTCGTCTTCGCCAACGGGGATCGGGTCCGATCCGACTATCCAAAAGAGCCGGCCGGCGTGCGACCGATCATCGACGTGCTCCTCCACCAGGGCGTCCTGCCGATCTTCACGTCGACGCCCCCGCCGGGTGCGGGCCGGATGGCGTTCGACTTCGTCTTCGAGGTCCGGGCGAGCAGCCTCGCGGAGTGGAAGGAGGGAACGCTGTTCTGCGAGAGGGCGCCGAGCGCAACGGGGTTCGAGGCCGGGAACGGCGTTCCGCTCGCTAGCCTCCCGGGGATCGCCGCGGCGCTCGACGGTCGACCGACGCCCTAGGGCGGCTCGACCGGCCCTAGTGGGACTCTACCGGAGTCTCGCGCGATCGTCGCCCCGGCACCCTCGCGCTCGCGGTCCGCTACGGGGTGGAGGCGACGACGCAGCTACGGGTGCTCCTCGTAGTCGAAGTAGATCCGGACAGCGACGCGGTACTCCGAGACCTTGCCGTCGGTGATCGCGCCTTCCAGTTCCGAGACGCGGAACCACTTGAGGCCCCGCAAGGTCTTCGACGCCGTGCTCACCGCGTTCTGCACGGCCTTGGCAAAGCTCTCCGGATCGCTTCCGACAACTTCCGTTACACGCTGGACCATCGCGAGATCACCGGGACCGGTGACGGATTCCCGGGATAAGATACCCGAGGCGCGAGGGACCGAGCGTTACCTTCCGCTCTCGGCCGGGCGCAATTCGCGCAGACGAGTTCGAAAGACTATTAATAGAGCCAGAGGCAAGTAGTCCGCGGAAGCGAAGGGCTCACTCAACGTTACGGTAACGGGTCTCGAGGTTCCCCCCCCTCGAGCGCCGACCCCTGCCGCGACTTGTTGGGATCGCCCGAACTCCACCGGACGCGAAGGAAGGCAGACGTGGCGCTAGGCAGGGCCCTCAAGGTATTCTCGATCGACCGGGCACGCACGACCGTCACGTTCGCGCTCGTCGGACTGCTCCTCTTCTCCGGATACGGCACCCTCGTGCCCGCCTCGACGCGCTGCGCCCTCCCGGGCGAGATCGGCTGTGCCGGCGGTCTCCTCGGCGCCCCAGTGCCCGGTGCGAACGCGACGTACACGCAGTGGTTCAACGTCACGATGTACGACTACGGGTTCTGGATCATCAACACCGTCGATGGCACGAACCAGACCAACAAGTGGTACATGTACGAGGGCTGGACGATCCACATCAATGCGACGAGCCTCAAGGCCGACCCCTCGCAGGGAGGGACCGCGTACCACGGTATCGGCATCGAGCTCAACGCGACCGGGAAGCAGCTCCTGAGCCTCGCCGCGCGCGTGGGCGTCTGGGCGTCGGGTTCTTTCGTCGCCCCCACCTCGGCCTACTCGGCACAGCGCATCTGGTGCACCGTCGAGTGCGGGCCCGGGCACGGCGGCCAGCACATGAACAACGTCTACATCGTCGCGCCGACGTTCGTCCCGTCGGTCACGGTGGCGGCCGACCAGACCTCCGGCTCCGCCCCGCTCACGGTCGCGTTTACGGGAACGATCTCGGGCGGCACCGCGCCGTTCAATACGTCGTGGACGTTCGGCGACGGAGGGAAGGCGTACCAGGCGAACACGACCCACACCTACACCTCCTCCGGAAAGTATTCGGCGCTCCTTTCGGTCCTCGACGCGAAGAACTTCCGCGCGAGCCATAACATTTCGATCCAGGTCAAGGCCATCACGCCGCTGACGGGCTCGGCGTCGGCCGCCGTTACGACCGGATGGGCGCCGCTCGGCGTCACGTTCAGCGCGTCGGCCTCGGGCGGCACCACCCCGTACA
>JBGOSQ010000103.1:0-4447 GCA_041476045.1 Thermoplasmata archaeon
GCCACCGTCCTCGACATCTTCGTCGAGCCGACCGCCACGACGGCCGAGGCGGAGTCGGGCGTCGCGGAGACGACGCGCCGCGCGAAGGAGGCCCGCGCGCTCCACCTGGGACTGCTCGCCGTACCGGTCCAGGGCGGGCTCCACGCGGATCTCCGGTTCCGCTCGGCGAGCGAGGCGTCCGAGACCGGCGACATCCTCGCCGTCGGCGGCGTCGTCCCGCTGATGGAGCAGTACCGCTTCGCCGATCTCGCGCGCGCGGTCCTCGCGGCGCGGCCGGCCCTCGCCCCCGAACGGGTGGTGCACCTGTTCGGCACGGGGCATCCGATGACGTTCGCGTTCGCCGCGCTGCTCGGCGTCGATCTCTTCGATTCCTCCTCCTACCACAAGTTCGCCCGGCGCGGGAGCCTCATGTTCGCGCACGGGACAATCCCGATCGACTCGCTCCGCGAGGCGACGTGCCGCTGCTTCCTCTGCGCGGAGGTCCCGCTCCCCGAGGTGGCACGTCGGCCACCGGCCGAACGAGAACGCCGGATCGCCGAGCACAACCTTCTGATGTGCGCGGCCGAGGTGGCCGAGGTCCGTCAATCGATCCGCGACGCGACGCTCTGGGAGCTCGCCGAGCGCCGCGCGGGCGGACATCCGGCGCTTCTGGCCGGTCTCCGAGCGGTCGTCCGGGGCGTGCGTGCGTTCCTCGCTTCCGAGCCGGAGAGCCGACCGTCGTTCCGTCACGTCGGGCCGACGAGCGGTCTTCGACCGTCGGTGATCCGCTTCCTCGCGCGCGTCGAGCGGTGGAAGATCGGGAAGTCGCCGATCCGGGCCCATCCGCTCGTCCCCCTGCTCCCGGGCCGTCTCGCCGGCACCCCGACGGTGGACCGGAGCGGGACCCCGCTCTGGTGGCAGGCGCTCACGGCCTTCGGCCCCGTCCCGATCGAGCTCACCGACCTCTACCCGGTTGGCTGCTACGTCGGACCGGACGAGTTCGACGCCGGACCCACGCGACGTCTCGACCCCGAGGCCGCGGAGCGCGAGAAGCCCGATCTCGAGGGGATCGAGTTCGACCCCGATCGCGATTGGCGTCCGGCGTGGGAGGAGCGGATCGTGGACGGGGTCCTCGAGTTCCAGTTCGGCGCCGATGGGCGGACCGCGCTCTCCCCCCGCACCTTCACCGTCGAGCGCTCGCGGCGCTCCGGACGGATGCGGGCCTTGAGCCGCGAGGGCCGACGGATCTTCACGGTCGGGCCGGACGGGGTCCCTCGTCCGACCTTCTACGGAGCGCAGGTCGTTCGCGCCGCGCTGCCGTTCCCGGCGCGACGCCTCGTCGTCGCCGACGACGCGCAGGAGTTCGTCGTGAAGGGCAAGAGCCTCTTCTCCAAGTTCGTTGCCGGCGGCGACTCCTCGCTCGTCCCGGGGAGCTCGGCCCTCCTCGTGACCGCCGACGACGACCTGCTCGCCGTCGGGAAGCTCCTCCTCGCGCCGTACGAGATGGGACGTCTCACGCGCGGCGTCGCCGCGCGCGTGACGGCCCACGCCCGCAAGCCGGAACCGACCGACGAGGACGAGGAGCCCGTCGCGACGGCCGGTACCGATCCGCCGGCCGACGAACCTTAAGCCCCCTCGACCGGTGACACCGCTCGCCGATGAAGACCTTCCTCCTCCTGCAGCTCGACAGCGAGGGGGCCACGTACTCGCAGCTCGCCGACCTCCTCGTGGACCTGGGGTTCCGGCCGCAGCCCACGGGGTACGATTTCGTGTACGACTGGGGGCGCGCGGCGACGGTCCGCGAGTCCCTCGACTTCGCCGACCGGATCCAGGCCGCGCTCAAGGGCTCGCGCGTCCACTTCCGCATCGAGTCGACCGAGGAGTGATCCGGGCCGTTCCGGCCCGCCCTTTTTATCCCGCCCGACCGTCCGAGGCCCGATGGTGATCCTCGGCGTCGAGTCGACGGCGCACACCGCGTCCGTCGGGATCGTCACCGACGAGGCGGAGATCCTCGCGATCGCCTCGGACATGCACCGTCCGGCGCACGGCGGGATCCACCCCCGGGAAGCCGCGAACCACCACGTGGAGGTGCTCCCCGGTCTCGTCCGAACCGCGCTCGCGACGGCCCACGTTCGGCCGAGCGAGTTGGAGGCAATCGCCTTCGCGCAGGGGCCCGGCCTCGGGCCCTGCCTTAGGGCCGGCGCCACGGTCGCGCGGACCCTCGCGCTCGCGTGGAACCGCCCTCTGGTCCCCGTGAACCACTGCGTCGCCCATGTCGAGATCGCGCGCGTCCTGAGCGGGCTCGAGGACCCGATGCTCCTCTACGCGAGCGGCGGCAACACGCAGGTGATCGCGCACGGGTCAGGGCGCTACCGCGTCCTCGGCGAGACCCTCGACATCGGGATCGGCAACTTCCTCGACAAGCTCTGGATCGCACTCGGCGGGACGTTCCCGGGCGGTCCCGCCCTCGAGCGCGAGGCGCGCTTAGGTACCCAGCTGCTTCCGCTGCCCTACTCGGTCCACGGGATGGACGTCGCGTTCTCGGGAATGTTCACCGCGGCGCGCGCGCTCCACGACGCGGGCGCGTCGCGCGCCGACATCGCCTACTCCGTCGAGGTGACCGCCTACAGCATGCTCACCGAGATCACCGAGCGCGCCCTCGCGCACCGGAAGCGCGATGCGGTCGTCCTCGGGGGCGGCGTCGCGTGCAACGAGCGCCTTCGGGGGATGGTCCGAACGATGATCGAGGAACGGGGCGGCACGTCGTTCGCGCCCCCGGCGAGCCTCTGCGTGGACAACGGGGCGATGATCGCGTGGACCGGGCACCTCGCATTCCGCGAAGGACTCGTCGCGACGATCGAAGGTTCCGCGGTGCAGCCGCGCCAGCGGACCGACCTCGTGCCGGCCCCGTGGCGCACGAGCGCCCCGATCAGGGCACCGGTCGGAGCAGCAGCCAGGGCGGGAGCCCGGAGGACGGAGGCGTCACTGATCCGGACCCCACCGTAGGCAGCGGAACAGAAGGCCCGCCGACGGCGTGGAGCGACGCCGGATGGGCGAGCGTAGCGAGCGCGGGGTGGGAGGGTATCGGCACGACGGCGCCCGCGCCGACGGCATGGTAGACGAGCGCGATCGTGTGGCCGCTCCCGTAGATGCTGTCGATGCACGAGGGGCTCGAACTCGCGACGTTGTTGAGCGAGTTGAGGACGAGGCCAGGGCCGGACTGGCTCGGCTGGTTGTCGACGAAGAGCGTCAGCGAGTGGCTCCCGTCGACCGGGAGTCCCAGGATCTGCGTCGCGGTATAGTCGATCGTCCGCGTGCTGTACGAGCCGTTGACGAACGCCGATACGTAGCTCTGCTGCCAGACGTTGAAGAACTCGCCGAGTGTGTACTCGTACGTCCAGGGCGAGGTGACGTTGAAGATCCCCGGTCCCAGTCCCGCCTGTGTGTGGAGCGGCAGGATGCAGGCGTGCGCGGTGAAGTTGGCGCTCCGTCCTATCGATGGGGGCAGCCCGACGGTCCCTCCGTTGAGCGAGATCGTGAGCTGCGGGTGGATCGAGAACAAGGCGCTCGCCGTCGGGCACCACGTTCCGGCGAAGTCCGTCGTGTTCGCCGCCGGGAAAGCGGGGAGGCCGCTCGAGTCCGGGATCGGGCCGAACTGGAGGCAGGGCGGGTGGAAGATCATCGGGTAGATGACGAGGAAGAACACCACCACGATCACGATCGAGCCGGCGACCGCGCCGGGAACGATCGCACGCCGCCACCCGATCTGCGTGTCCTTGAGCCGCCTGCCCCGCGCCCCGCGCTCGCGTTCCTCGCGGCGGCGTGCGCGGCGCTCCTCGGGCGTAAGCTGTTCCGGCGCCTTCTCGCGGTCGGGCTCGGATCGGAACCGCCGCTTGGCCACGGCGGGGCGAGAGAAGAACGCCGTTTAAGCCTCACCTGCGCGCCCGGCCGGTCTATTATTATGCGGCGACCGGTGCGACCGGTGTGGAACGCGCGGAGGTGCTCGTTGTCGGGGCGGGGCCGGCGGGCAGCACCGTCGCCGACCGCCTAGCGCGATTGGGACACGACGTGCTCGTCCTCGAGGAGCACGGCCGCATCGGCTACCCCATCCAGTGCGCGGGGCTCGTCTCTGATCGCGTCCTCGCGCTCGCCGGTTCCCGCGGGTTCGTGCGAAGATCCGTGCACGGCGCGACGGTGCTGGCCCCGAGCCTCCGCTCGATCTCGTTCCGGTCCGATCAGCCTCGCGCGTTCGTGATCGACCGCGCGGGCCTCGACATCGCCCTCGCGGCGAAAGCCTCGCACGCGGGCGCACGGTTCGAGACCGGCGCCCGGTTCGACGGCCTCGAGGGAACTCCGAACGGGACGGTTCGCGCCCGCGCGACGCGCGTCGACGGAGAGAAGATCACGATCGAGTGCCGGCTCGTCGTCGGAGCCGACGGGGTCACGAGCGCGGTCGCCCGGGCGTTCC
>JBGOSQ010000104.1:0-4429 GCA_041476045.1 Thermoplasmata archaeon
AGCGTCGCCTTTGCCGGCATCGCCGTCTTCGGCGCGGTGCTCACCGTCCTCGCGGGCCTCGCGGTCCGACGGGCGCCGTCGCCGCGGATGGGCATGGTCGCCGCCGGGTTCGCCCTCATCACCCTCCAGGGCGTCATCGTCGGCGTCGGCCTCTTCACCTCCGGATGGGACGCGCCCACCCTCCTCCTGATCTCGGCGCTGTTCGAGGCCGCGCTGCTGGTCGTCCTCTTCGTCGCCTCCCTGGTCCGATAGGGGGCCGGGTCGATGGAAGCGATCGCCAGCCGGGCCGGGACCTGGGCCGAGGTCCTCCTCTCCTTCGTCCAGCGCTATCCCGGTGTCCACCTTCGTGAGATCCGCCGTCGTCTCAAGATCCCGATCGGGACCCTCGACTACCACCTGTACCGGCTCGGGCGACAGGGTCTGGTCCTGGTGCGGTTCCACGGCGGCTACAAGTGCTGCTACCCGGCGATCTCCCCGACCGCCGCCGGCCCGATCCCGGAGTCGCAGAAGACCCTCCTCGCCTTCCTGCGCCACCCGCTTCCCCGATCCCTGCTCCTCCACCTGTACCTCGAAGGACCCTGCTCGCCCGGCGCGCTCGGCCAGGCGATCGACACGACGGCGCCGAACCTCTCGTACTTCCTGAAGCGGCTCGAAGGCGAGGGGGTGCTGGTCCGCGACGGTCAGGGGAGCACTCGACGGGTCCGCCTCGTCGATCCGAAGCAGATCCACCAGGTTCTGCTCGAGTACCCGCCGCTCGCCGAGTCCTCCGTCGACCGCTTCCTCCGGTTCTGGTCGGAGCTCCACCCGTGAGCGCGGTTCAAGGGCCGTTCGACAACCGATATACCCCCCCCTCGGGGCTGGTACACGTCACCATGCGCATGAATCGCCGCCCCGCCGGCCCGGGCTGGGTCACCGCCGCGGCCTCCGTGCTCGTCCTCGCATCGCTCGTTCTCCTCCCGGGACTCGGAGGCGCCGCTCCGGTCCCCTCCTCGACGGTGGGCCCTTCGGCGTTGCCGCAGAACTCCCCCTGGGCCGCCTATCCGACCGGCCCGGTGCGGGTCGTGTTCCCGTCCACGCTGCCCCAGGTCTACCTGGTCGACGCGTCGAACGCCTCGATGGGCGCGTTCCTGCAGGTCGACGCCCTCCTCGAGCTCGGCGCCGGCGGCCTTCCCCGTCCGACCATCGTCGCGGCCGCGTACCCGACCGAGGCCGCGTCGTTCAACTCCACCCCGACGTCGAACCTGAGCCTCTCCCCACTGTCGCAGAGCGCTTCGCTCGACGTCCACGCGATCGGCGGCACCCTCTGGTCCTCGACCGGCGTCGCGACGATCCCCGGTCCGATGCTGGGCGCGGCGACCCTTTCGCTGACCTACTCGGTGCTCCCCTCCCCCTCGACCGGGGTCGACGTCGAGTGGAACGTGGTGGGATGGCCGTGGGTGCACGCGACCGACCTTCTGGCCCTCGAGGTCCATTTCGATCTCACCTCGGCGAGCGAGGTCATCCCGTGCACAGGGACCGGCGGCACCGGTGTCGGGCCGGCCGTCTGCGCCGGCGCGACCCTCCCCGGCCACGGGATCACCTGGGACCCGACGATCCAGAGCCTGGTGGCGCACGAGCCGGGCGGCGATTCCGCGACGCTCGCGTGGAGCCCGACGGCGACGATCGACGGTGGAGCGAGCGCGGCGCTCGCGGTCGGGACCTTCGCCGAGAGCAACGCCTCGGCGGAGCTCGTCCTGGCCGCCCCGGCGGCGGGCTCGACGCACCTGTCGGGCGCCCTCCAGTTCTCGCTCTTCACGCCGCTGCCGCCGATTCCCCCCGCGGTGCTCCACGGAGGCGCCGTTCCGTACGCGTCGGGCCTCCTCGTCTCGGCCGCCCTCTCGGCGATCGGCGTGGCGCTCTACCGGCGCCGCGAGCGGCGCGTTCGGGAAGAGCTCTAGCGCGGGCCGGAGGGCGCACCCGTCGGGTGCGCGTCCGAGCGCTCCCGCGAAGGGACGAAGAGGACGATGTCCTTGATGGAGTTGAACCCCGTGAGCGCCATCACGAGCCGGTCGATCCCGATTCCGAGCCCCGTCGCAGGCGGCATCCCGTAGCGGAGCGCTTCCACGAACTCCGCGTCGTACGCGTACTGGTCCTCGCCGCGGGCCGAGAGCTGCTCTAGGAACCGCCGCTCCTGCTCCTCGGGATCGTTGAGCTCGGTGTAGGCGTTCCCGAGCTCGAAGCCGCGGCAGAACAGTTCGAACCGCTCGATACGGCCGGGACGCGATCGGTGGCGTTTCGCGAGCGGGGACGTCGAGAGCGGGTGGTCGAACACGAAGGTGGGTCTCTGGAGCGTCGGGACGACGTAGTGATCGAACAACTTGTCCAGGAAGGCGCCCGACGGGGAATCGTCCGGGATCGTCGCCCCGATCGCCCGCGCGTGCCGGCGCAGCTCGTCGAGGTCCATCGCGAGCACGCCCGTGAGCCCGCTCAACCGCTCCAGCTCCTCGACGAAGTCGACGCGCGCGAACGGGGGCGCGAAGAGCGCCGGGGCCTGGACGGCGGCGGGAATGTCGGGGAGGAGCTTCGGCAGGTGCTGGGCCAGGGTCGCGTAGAGGCGCTCGACGAGGTCGCGCATCCCCTCGTAGTCCTCGTACGCCCAGTAGAGCTCGAGCATCGTGAACTCGAACAGGTGCGTCGAGTCCATGTCCTCGTTCCGGAACACGTGGCCGATCTCGTAGACGCGCTCGAGCCCGCCGACGAGAAGGCGCTTGAGCGGCAGCTCGAGCGCGATGCGGAGCGAGAGGTCCTGCTCGAGGAAGTTCGACCGGGTCGCGAACGGTCGCGCGGCCGCCCCGCTCGCGACCGAGGTGAGCACGGGGGTCTCGACCTCGAGGAACCCCTCTCCGTCGAGGAACCGCCGGACCTCCCGGACGAGCAGCGAACGGGCCGTGAACCGATGGCGCGTCTCCGGCGAGCTGAGGAGATCGACGTGCCTCCGTCGGATCCGCTCCTCCGGGTCCTTGAGGCCGTGGTATTTCTCCGGCGGCGGCGCGATCGCCTTGGCCAGGAGGTGGAGCGCCGTCACGCGGAGAGAGGGCTCACCGCGACGCGTCACCAGGGGAAACCCATCGGCGCCGATGAGGTCGCCGGGATCGAGATCGGAGAGCCACTCCTGGTAGCTTGCCTCGCCGAGATCGTCGACGCGGAGGAGCAGTTGGAGCGGCCCGGAGACGTCCTCCAGGTCGAGGAAGGAGGTCTTCCCGTGCGTCCGGACCGCGAGGAGCCGGCCCGCGGTGCGCATCGGCTTGTCGTCCGCCGACGTTCCGGGGGCGAGCGTCCGGCAGATCTCTACGACCGAAACGGTCGGGACCCGGCCCGGAAAGTTCCAGGGGTACGGCTCTCGACCGCGCGACCGAACGCGCTCGGCCTTCGCGCGCCGCTCCTTGCGCAGGTGGGACTCGTCCGCGTCGGGCATCGGCGACTCCGTCAGGGGGAGGGGGAGGGGAAAAGCTTGCGCCCGCCCGGAACGCGGGGGCGGGGCTCAGTGGACGAGGCCCTCGAGCGAGAGGCGCTCGACGCCGCCCGGGCGCAGGAGCATCAACTGCTCCGGCTCGGGGGGGGCATTGGTGCCGTTGTGCGCCGGCTCGTGAAGGAGGAGGAAGGTGCCGAAGAAGAACTCGGCCGTCGCGTCGCCGCCGCCGATACCGTAGCTCACGTAGTCGGAGAAGTAGACGTGGACCATCCCGGACCGGTGCCGCCGCAGCGCGTCCAGGAAACCGGGGAACGCCTCCGGGCCCTTCCGCTGGATCTCCTCGACCAGGTCGCGGAGGAGGGGGCGCTGGGAGAGACCGCCCAACCCGTCGTAGGAGAGGTAGATCGCGGGCCGCGGATCGAGGGCAACGATGTCGAGGCGGAGGACGCCATCGACCTGCTTGGTCCGCATGCCGGCGCGCCTACCCGCCCTTCGTTAAGAAGACTTCGGCTCGCGCGCGACGACGCCGTCAGCGTCGCCGAGACCGAGGAAGGGGTTGGAGGGCCGCACGGGGTGCCGGCCTAGTGGTCGTGGCCGCCCGCGCCGCCGGGAGGGGAGGGCGCGGACTTCTTCGACGCGATGATGTCGTCGATGCGCAGGATCATGTTCGCGACCTCGACCGCCGAGGAGAGCGCCTGGCGCTTCACGCGGGCCGGCTCGATGACGCGCATCTTCCACATGTCGGTCGCCTTGCCGTCGGCGAGGTTGACGCCGACGTTGATGTTCGCATTGGGCCCCTCGTGGGCGCCGCGCAGCTCGATCAAGACGTTGATCGCGTCGAACCCGCCGTTCTCGGCCAGGGCCCACGGAACGACCTCGAGCGCCTGGGCGAACGCCTCGACGGCGAGCTGCTCGCGGCCGCCGACGGTCGGGGCGAACTTGCGGAGCTTCACGGCGAGGTCGATCTCGGTCGCGCCG
>JBGOSQ010000105.1:0-4094 GCA_041476045.1 Thermoplasmata archaeon
CATCGAGCTCAACGCGACCGGGAAGCAGCTCCTGAGCCTCGCGGCGCGCGTCGGCGTCTGGGCGTCGGGCTCCTTCGTCGCCCCCACCGCGGCCTACTCGGCGCAGCGCATCTGGTGCACCGTCGAGTGCGGGCCCGGGCACGGCGGCCAGCACATGAACAACGTCTACATCGTCGCGCCGACGTTCGTCCCGTCGGTCACGGTGGCGGCCGATCAGACCTCCGGCTCCGCCCCGCTCACGGTCGCGTTTACGGGAACGATCTCGGGCGGCACCGCGCCGTTCAACACGACGTGGACGTTCGGCGACGGCGGGAAGGCGTACCAGGCGAACACGACCCACACCTACACCTCCTCCGGGAAGTATTCGGCGCTCCTTTCCGTCGTCGACGCGAAGAACTTCCGCGCGAGCCACAACATCTCGATCCAGGTCAAGGCCGTCACGCCGCTGACGGGCTCGGCGTCGGCCGCCGCTACGACCGGCGTGGCGCCGCTCGGCGTCACGTTCGGCGCGTCGGCCTCGGGCGGCACCACCCCGTACACCTTCCGCTGGGACTTCGGGGACGGCGGGGCAGGGACCGGCACCGCACCCTTCCACCTGTACACCGCTGCGGGCAGCTACGGCGTGGTCGCCACCATCAAGGATGCGGGCGGGCTCTCGACGACGGCCCTCGTCTCGATCGGTGTACACGAACCTACCGGACAGCTGGCCGTGACCGCAACGGCGACGCCCACGACCGGCGCCGCCCCTGCGGCCATCGCGCTCTCGACCGCCGCGAATGGCGGATTGGCCCCGTACTCGGTCGTCTGGATCTTCGGCGACGGGTCGGCCGGTACGGGCGCGACCGCCACCCACACCTACTCGACCGTCGGTGCGTACGAACCCACCGCGTTCGTGACCGACTCGGCGGGCGCCGTCGGAATGGCCGCGGTCGCCGTCTCGATCTCCGGTCCCACTGGATCGCCCCTGGTGGCGAACCTCCTCGAAACGCCTTCCGCGGGGAGCCCGCCGCTCACCATCTCGGCGAGCGTCTCCATCATGGGAGGCTCCGGCTCCTACCCCACGGTCCATTGGGGCTTCGGTGACGGTGCGACCCTGAGCGGGGCGACTGTCGCCCACGTCTACCCGAACGTGGGGCATTACAACGTCTCCGTGACGGTGACCGACTCGCTCGGCACCATCTCCTCGCAGCAGACCCAGGTCCGCGTCGCGGGCCTCGCGATGACGATCTCCCTGAGCCCGACCTCGGGCGACGCGCCCCTCAACGTCTCGGGCAGTGCGTCGATCCAGGGCGGTACGGGCATCTACGGCCCTGTGGCCTGGACGTGGGGTGACGGGACGATCTCGAGCGGCTCCCCGATGAACCACTCCTATGGGGCGAACGTCACGGGAACGCTGACGATCCTCGCCAAGGTCAACGACTCGACCGGGACCGTAGCGACCGCGACCGCCAACGTCACGATCGTCGGCGGGCCCGTGGCCCAAGTGACGGCGGACGTCGCCGCGTCCTCGATCTTCCCGGTCTCCGCCAACTTCTCGCTCAACGTCACGGGCGGGACGGGCAGCTACTCGCCGAGCCCGCTCTGGGACTTCGGCGACGGTGCGACGACGCGCGGACCAAGCCCGCAGGGCCACCAGTTCTTCCACCCCGGCACCTTCCATGTCGTCGTCACGACCAACGACAGCAGCGGCGTCGTCGCCACCGCGTCGACGTGGGTCAACCTCTCCGCCGGCAGCCCCGCCGGCGCGCAAGGCGGCGGGGGCGGTCCCCCGGAGTGGGCCTTCAACGGGGTCGCCAACCCCGACCAGGCGGCGCTCGCGCTGATGGGATTCGTCGCGGGCACGGGTCTCGCGATGCTCCTCTACAAGCGCTTCGTCAAGGGCCACCGGCGGACCCCCACGACCCCCGTCCCGCCCCCCGTCTCGCACGGGGCGGCACCGAAGATTCCGACCGCCGGCGGATCTTCGCGCGCGCGCACCCCGCCGTTCTAGGTGAGGTTGAACCGCGTTGAACGAGGTGACCGAGCTCCCCGAAGCCGGGGCGACGGGGCCGAGGCCCAGGGCGATTCCCGGCCCGCTCGGGCTCAAGGTGCTCCTCTTCGAGTTCCTCGTCCTCGTCGAGTACTGGCTCGCCCCGCTCGTGATGCCGATCGACAACTACGTCGGGCTCTGGTCCGATGTCGGCGTCCTCCTCTTCGCGGCCCTGATGGCGACCCTCGCCGTCGCGGTGGTGCTGCCCCTGCGACTCCGACTGCGCCCGGCGCTCCGCAACCCTCGCCTTCGCTGGACGTTCCACGGGCTCTGGATCGGCGCGGTCCTCGTCGGGCTGTTCGCGACGGCGACGTTCCGCATCGCGGCGTCGGGCTCCCTTGCCGGGGCTCCTGCACTTCAGGTCGACTGGGAGCCGGTGGCGACGCCGTTCGGCGCGTGGCCGACCCTTCTCTTCGCCTACGCGCCCCTGAACCTCCTCGGCGCGCTCAACGTCGAGGTGCTCACGCTCCTCGGCGTCCTCTCTGTGATCTGGGCCTCGGTCGTCGTGCTGGGAATGGCACGCCCGGCCGAGCGATGCGAGGCCCGTGCGCCGGCGGCGTCGCGGTGGAGCCGCGCCGCGGCCCTCCTCATGTGGGGGCCTCTCGGGTTCATGACCGGATGCGCCTCGTGCACTCCGCTCTACGTCGCGCTCCTCGGGCTCGCGGCGCCCGGGGCTGCGCTGAGCGCGTACAACTCGATCCCGCTCGTGCCCTGGATCGGGCTCGCCGGGCTCCTCTATGTCGCGAGCCTCGCGATCACCCTGCGCCTCTTACACCGGGTCACCGGCGCGGCACCGATTCCCCCCGCGCCCGCGCCGGCGGCCCCAACCCTTCGTGAGGTCCCGGCGTGACGGACCTGTCGGCCCCCGGGCACATCCACTGCCCGCGGTGCGGCCGCGAGATGGGGCGCGGCGAGCTCTGCTCGAGCTGCGGGGTGCTGACCCCCCTCGTGACCCCGATCCGCGCGGAGGTGCTCACCGAGCCGGCCCCGATCACGCGGACCGCCCCAGCACCGGTGAAACCCCGCCCGGCCCCGTCGACCGTGGCGCGGCTTCCCGCCGGCCGACGGCTCCCCCAGCGGATCCACGCTCCCCCCGTGCGCGTGTACCGACCGGCCTGGCGCCCCGTCACGCGGACGCCGGTCGATCTCGACGAGCCCGAAGCGCCGATGCCGGCGCCCGCCCTCCGCCCCACGCTCGCGCCCGCGGCCGCCCGTGGAGCCGCGGCCGCGCCCGCTGCGAAGCGGAAGTTTCGCCCGATCGACGTCTGGAAGCGCTACCTGCCTCCCGTCCGGCTCGTCTGGATCTTCCTGGGCGTCCTCACCTGGTACGGCGGCGCTTTCGACTCGCTCGCGATCGCAGGCCCCGTCCTCCTGATCCTCGCGATCGGCATCGCCACCGACCTGGGCTTCCAGTACGTCCGGTTCCCGAAGTTCCGCATACCCGACACCGCGATCGCCACGAGCCTGTTCCTCGTCCTAATCATCTGGCCGGGAGAGGCCAGCCTCGCGCTCGCCTCGGTCGCCGTCGCGGGGGTCGGGATGCGTCACTTCTTCCGCGTTGGTGGCCACCCGTTGTTCAACCCGGCCGCGCTCGGGCTCACCTTCGCCGTCCTGATGTTCGCCCTCCCGAACTCCTGGCACGTCGGGGTGAGCCTCGAAGAGCAGGTCATGGTCGCGATCTTCGGCGCGATCCTGATCCTCAAGGCCCCGCACACCTGGCGGTTCCCGGTCGGCTTCTTCGCGGCGTACATCCCGCTCGTGCTGCTCATCGCCATCGCGTTCGGCGGGGCGTCGCAGCTCTGGCTCATCTTCACGACCGGGGCCATCGGCTCGCAGGCGGTCTTCTTCGCCCTCTTCATGGTCTCCGAGCCCCGGACGGCGCCCTCGTCGCGCCGCGTGATGCTCCTCTACGCGGTCATGCTGGGAGCGATCACCGCCATCCTGCCGGTGCTGTTCACGGAGCTGCCGTACGTGAGCGGCCTCGGGATGATCGCGCCGTTCCTCGCGCTCTTTATCGGCAACGGCTACACCGTGCTCGCGCCCGCGTCGCGCGGGCAGCGCAAGA
>JBGOSQ010000106.1:0-4042 GCA_041476045.1 Thermoplasmata archaeon
AACGCCTTGCGCGGCGCCGGGTTCGGAACGATGCGTCCGTATGTCCTACGGACTACCTTTGCGACGCGTCTCCTGACTTGTGAGAACTCAGGAAAGCTGCCTCACACCTTCGCCGTCTTTTGGATGGGCCATCAGGGTGAGATGACCTCCCGCTACAGCGTCAACCGGGGAACCCTCCCCTCTGACCTGGTCGAGGACATGCGCAAGGCGTACGGCCGGTGCGAGTCGACTCTCTCGACCATCCCAGTCAAGAGCGAGACCGGAGACACGATCAAGCTCCTGCTCATGGTCAACGGGATGACCCAAGAGGAAGCGGACAGGCTGGACGTGTCCGCAATGTCGACCGCGGAACTCCTGAAACTGGCCGAGGAGACGAAGGGGCGTCAAGACGCGAAGGTCGCCCCGCGGGGGCAGAGGGCCGTCCCCTTGCCTGAGGTAGAGGGACTTCTCGCCCAAGGGTGGGAGTACGTCGGTGCGCTCGGGGCGGAGAGGGCGATCCTCAGAGGACCCTCCCCGCTGCCCTCTAAGGTGTACATGGCGCCAACCATGTCTCGGTAGGTCCCGCCGAGGCCCATCAGTCAACCCCTGCCATGTCTAACTTGCATGGCGCCATGTACACCAAGGCGGTTTGGCTCGGCTGGAAAGATGAAGTGGCAATGCGGCGAATGCAGCCGTACCGTCGAGGTGGGACGCGGCAAACAGTGGCGCTTCTATCGTTGCGACTGCGGGGTCCAGCTTAGCGTGCGTCCAGGATCAGAGACCGACAAAGCGATGGAGAAGGCCGAGGCGGCCGAATAGGGTGGAGCGGCGAGTTGGCTAACTCGGACATCCCTTCGGCAGCTATGCGTCATCGAATCGACTCCGCCGGTTGTAGCGCTGGCCGGGTTGGGTTAGAAGTGTCTTGAGCGGAAGCCCGCGCCGAGGAGGGTTGGTCAGGATGACCTGTACGCAGTGATCGCAAATTGGCGCCATCATCGCTCTTCCGTAAACGGATCGCCTCGTCCCGGGGTGCCTGTCGTGGACGTAAAGCGGTCGGAGGCGAACTCCGGGAACATTCGGGGTCATCCCGTCGAACTTCCGGAGACGTGAACAAATCGTACACCAACCGTACCTCGTCCGTCTCTTTGGCCGTCCCATAGTGGTCCACAAACTATCCGGTGACTTATGAAGGTTCCCCGCACTTTTCGGTGCCGGATAGGACGGGACCACGGATGCTCGAGACGACCTCATCATACCGTGACCTGCGTGAACTGAAGCGCCATGTCCGGGGTCGATTCGCGGCGGACCACCCTTTCCGAATCGCCGTCGAGGCCCTCCAAGATACCGTCTCCCAAGCGGAGTTTCTCGTCCACCTTCGAATCCTGTTGCCGCTCGCCCGACTGGAGGGAGCGTGACGCCGGACCCCGCTTGGAAGAGGGATGAGCGAGAGGTCGGGAAGTTCTTCGGAACCAATCGAACGCCGCTCAGCGGCGGGAGCTCTCGGCACACTCGGAGCGACACGCTCCACCAGTCCCTCTTCGTCGAGGTGAAGACCCGCTCCGCAGTCCCGCTCACCTGGTCGGCGATCGTACGGCTGTTCGGGGAGATCGAAAAGCCGGCCGCGGCCGAGCAGAAGCGCGCGGTCCTCGTCACTCACAAGAAGCACGTGCGAAACGTCGCGGACTGGCCGGCGTATGTCCGGGTAATCGACGGCGAGCTCGGGGGGGTGGTCGTTGGCGTACCGTTGTCGGTGGTGAGAACCCGATTAGCCCCAGCGGCGCGTGGCCTGCCCGGTTTACCGGCGCGGGAGGTGTGACATGGCAGGAGCGGAAGAAAACCCCGAGGTCCTCGACATTCGGCCCTACGGGGACCACCCTGCCTGGTCCGAGGACGACCTCGCCGCCGGCAAGAGGCTGACCTACACGGGGGCGAAGCAACTCCTCGCGAGCGTCGTCATCCTCCCGGCCCCAGGGGACTACGACGCCTTCCTACTCAGCTTGGCACAGACCTACTTTTACGGAGTCCTCGAAAAGGTCTGGCACCTCGGCTTCGTTGGCACTCGCTCGGCCGGCAAGTCGACCGGACTGCGAGTATGGGCGTACCTCGCCAATGAGACCTACCTCACTGGGCCGGCTACTTCAGCCGCTCTCATCGACTTGATGGGCAAGGCCCACGGCGTAGGCCTCGACGAAGTCGACGACACGATGGAACGACGGGGAGACGACGGCAAACTCGTCGAGGCGGTACTCCGACTCGGAACAGACCGGGGGAACGTCTACCTTCATCGAGTCCCATCGGCGAAAGGGAGGGGATGGAGGACAATCGGAATCGATCCATTCTGCCCCGCGGCCTTCACGTACTCCGGTAGGCTCGACGACGCGCTCACGAGCCGGTGCGACACGATCCGGATGCCCCGTCTCGCCGACCCCAGACTCGCCCGCCGAAGGGCGAAGCGCTTCCGGACCCACCTCGCGCCCTTGAAGGTCTGGCTCGAATACGAACTGGGCAGGGCGCAGATTCGGTGGGGGCCCGTCACGATCCGTCGGCTCGAGGAGAGTGCTGGGTTCCTCGCGGAGGCTGACCGACTTCGGGTCGACCTCCCGCGAACCGGGGAGATCGGAGAGCTGATGCTCCTCCTCGCCAAGATGCTTGACTGGCCCGTCGGTGTCGAGACAATCCAGGGGCGTCTCGAGGAGATTGATGGGTCCAGCGTAGACGAGCAGTCGGAGGAGGTGAGGGCCGCCGTCCTACGACTCACTGACGAGACTAGCTGGTCCGTCGAGGGCGGACACTGGAACCTTCCCACGACCACGATCCGTGACGCCGTGAACGAGGCACGGGGGGCGAAGGAGCGTCCGATAACCGCCAACGTGGTGATCCGGTCCCTCCGCGAACTTGGAATCGACGAGTTCAACAGGGTTTCTCGAACCGACAAGCGCCGCACGGCGGTAATCCGCGAGGCGGACCGAGACCGCTGGCTCGGAACTGATTCTCCATCCCCGGTGGTTTCGGTGGGTACGCTGGGAGCGGGAGTTGCGCCCCTCGATGAAGTCGGGAATGTCCCCGGCGCGAGATCGGGAGGTGGGGACAGCGGTGGGGACGCCGTTGGCACGATGACCCGGTCCGAGTTCTACGCGCCGTCCCCAGCGCCCCCAGCGCCTACTCCATTCGGGACCGACGGGGCGACGGCGGCCGCAACGGCCCCTTCGCCCCGCGGTCTGAAGGAGCCCGAGCTCGAGCGAGCTGTTCGACTCCTCGGCCCGACCATCACGTACCCGGACGGGCGAGTCACTGACCGCCGCTCCGGCACGGTGATCGCGTACCCGCGCGACTGGCCCAGGATCGGGCAGGGGCGGCCCGCAGCGGGAGGGTGGGGAGGATGAGCCGACCTAAGGGGCAAACCGGGAAGCGCGAACCCTCAGGAGCAGCGGGGCCGGCAGATCGAGTAGCGGGGCACACCGGCCCTTCCCCGAACCCCGGGCCCGTCGTACGGGTTGCCCCCCACCGTCACGGCCCTAACTGGAATCTGTGCGACCGGTCGTACATCCAGGGCAAGCGACGACATCTCATCCGCGAAACGTACGGCAGGTGCCGCCCATCCCTCTTCGCTCCTGAGATTCGGTCCGGGATCGCCGAGGACGTTCTCCCCCGCCTTCAACCCCACTCCTTCGACCTCCTCTATCTGGACCCACCGTACGGAACCACCTCCGCAGATTGGGACCGGGTCCCTGACTGGAACTGGCTCGGGTCCCAGGTCGCTCGTCTCCTCCGACCCACCGGCCAGGCAGTCCTCCACGGCTCCGGCGCGATGGCCTTGGAGGCCGCCGCGACCTTCCTCGATCATCTCGACCACCGTTTCCAGATCATCTGGGTGAAGGGCCGAACCGGCGGCCCCCTCCGAAGTTCCCCTTGGCTCTCCGACTACGAGCCGCTCCGGGCCCACGAGATGATCCACGTCTTCAAGCGCAAGGACGCAAAGGTCGGCGACCTTACCTTCAACCTCGGCGCGATGCATCGGCGGGGGAAACCCTGGCACGCAATCAAGTGGTCCGGGCCCCGGCAC
>JBGOSQ010000107.1:0-3961 GCA_041476045.1 Thermoplasmata archaeon
CGGGGCTCACCGAGGACGTCGACGTGGTGCTCGCGCGCGACGCGTACGATCTCCGTGAGCACGTGCGTGGTGCAGCCACCCGCCGGGCTATCCGTGTCGTCGATCCCGATCCACATCGCCGGTTGCGCTCAGGCGGCGGCGCGGAGTCGTCGCCGTCGGCGGAAGAAGAGGAAGGCGAGCAGGCCCGCGGCGGCCACGATCGGCACGGCGATCGCGACGTCGCCGACGGGGAAGGCCGCGCCGAACGAGACCGAGAGCGTGCCGGAAGTGCTCGGGGTGAACGTCCCCGAGGCCGAGGAAGTGCCCCAACCGAGCGCGTCGTTCGCGATCCGGACCTGATCGAACCCCGACGTCGCGGTGACGCTCGTCCCGGCGGGAGTGACGATGCCGAGGTCGATCGCCCCGGTGAGGAGCGTCAGCGGGACCGCCGTCGGGGTCAGGTTCGTCGTCAACGCCAGCGCGTGGCTGCCGCCCGAATAGGGGAACGAGTACGCCAGATCGGTGGCGACCGGGATATCGGCCGTCGAGCCGACGGAGCCCGTGGCGTTCCCGAACGCAATGCCGGCGAGCCGGGTCGAGCCGGCGCGCGCGCCGTCGAGCGTGAAAGAGAGGAACGATCCGCCGGAAAGCCCTCCGGACGGGAGGAACTGCGCCTCCTGGACCAGCAGCGACTGGAAGAGCCCCACCTCGCTGGGCTCGACGATGCCGTCGCGGTTCCCGAACAAGGCGCCGATGAACGGCGCCCCTTCGGCCGCCGCGATCGAATTGAGCAGGCTCGTGCGCTGGCTCGCGTTCGAGGTGATCAGACCGACGATCGCGGTGAAGTTCCCGTCCATCGCCTCGCGGACCGCCGACCCGTTCGGGATCGTCGCGGAGAGCCCCACCGCGACCGCCCCGTCAGAGTGGACGGTCACGTTCGCCGACGCCCCGAATGCGGGCACGGGGGCGAGAAGCGGGACGAGGAGACCGATCGAGAGCGCGAAGCCGAGAGATCGGGCGGCGGCCGTCGACCGATGGCGACCGGCCATCGTCGAGGCTCGCTCCCTCTAGGCGAGGCTCTTCACGAGCCGCTCGTACTCGGCGAGGTTGCGCCCGAGGTCGATGTCGGCGCCAACGGGCCCGATGAGGTCGGGGAGGAGCTTCAGCTCGAGCGCGGCCTCGACCGGGGCGCTGTCGGAGGGGCGATGCATGACGCCCACCGGGATCTTGCCGGCGTCCATCGTCTCGAGGCAGAGCCGGAAGACCACCTTCCGGTCCGTCGCGTCGTATCCGGGGAGCTTCGAGATATCGACGATCTTCTCGCGCCAGAGCTTGAACGTGTCATTGTAGGTGACGCACGGGGAGAGGTCCTCGACGAACGCGAACCCCCTGTTTGCGCGGTTGAACTTGAGCGCCTCGACGAGTACCGCGATCATCGTCTTGGGATCGCCGGAGAACGTCCGGGCGATGAAGTTCGGCGCCGGGATGGACAGCGCGGTCAGGATGGCATCGAACGGCTGCTCGACGTTCCCCTCGTAGCCGATCCGGCTCGTCGGCGAGGCCTGGCCCTTCGTGAGCCCGTAGGTCTCGTTGTTCATGACGATGTAGAGGAGCGAGACGTTCTTCTTGAACGCGTGGATGAAGTGCCCCATCCCGATCGCGTAGCCGTCGCCGTCCCCGCCGGCGGCGATCACGGTGAGTTTCGGGTTCGCGAGCTTGACCCCGACCGCTTGCGCGAGGAGGCGTCCGTGGAGCGCGTGGAGGCCGTTCGTCTCGAGGAAGTTGTGGATCCCGCCGGAACATCCGATCCCGCCGACCAAGACCTCCTCGTGCGGCGGGATGCCGAGCTCCGCCGCTGCCTTCTTGACCGCGGCGAGGACGCCGAAGTCCCCGCAGCCGGGGCACCAGGTCGAGGGGATGGGCTTCACTGACTGGACCATCGTCAGGCCTCCGTGACGTGCCGGGCGATCTCCGGGGATCGGAAGGAGAGCCCGTCGTACTTCGTGATCGATCGGAGCTTCGCGTGGAACTCGGGCAGGGCCCCGCGGATCATCTGGGCGAACTGTCCGGTGTAGTTGTGCTCGACGACGTAGGCGGTGTCGACGCTCTGAAGGAACGGCTTCAGGGTCTCGGTCGGGACCGGCCAAAGGGTGCGCGCCTGGTAGAACCGGCTCGCGATCCCCTTTGCCTCGAGGAGCTGCTGAGCCTCCCGGATCGGCCCCCACGTGCTGCCGAACCCGATGAACCCGACCTTGGCCGATGCGTCGCCATAGAGGTGCGGCCCCGGCAGTTCCGGGGCTGCGAGGATCATCTTGCCCATCCGTTTCTGCATCATCTTGACCCGGTTGGCCACGTTGACCGATACGTGACCGAACTCGTCGTGTTCGTTGCCCGTGACCTGGGCGACGACGCCCGGAGTTCCGGGCGGCACGTGGGGTGAGATCCCGTCCGGCGCGTGCTGGTAGTACTTGTACGCCTCCAGCTGAGAGACCTGCTCGGCGGTGAGGAGCTTCCCGCGGTCGATATGGGCCCGGCTGAGGTCGAGGGGCGGCGAGGTCACCGTGTTCTGGCAGAGCGCCTGGTCGAGGAGCAGGATCACCGGGAGCCGCCACTTGTCGGCGAGGTTGAGGGCGTCGATCGTGAGGAGGAAGCAATCCTCGATCGTCCCGGGGGCGAGGATGAAGCGCGGGTACTCACCATGTCCCAAGTGGGCGAGATGTGCGAGGTCCGACTGTTCGTGCCGGGTGGGTTCGCCTGTGGACGGCCCGACGCGCTGGCAATCCGCGATCACGACGGGGAGCTCTGTCGTCCCGGCGTGGCCGATCCCCTCCGTCATCAGCGAGAGGCCCGGGCCGCTCGTGGAGGTCATGACGCGCGCGCCGGCGTACGAGGCGCCGAGCACCATGTTGATCGCGGCGAGCTCGTCCTCGGCCTGCCGGACGACGCCGTGGAACGGCGGGAGGTAGCGCATGAGGTATTCCATGATCTCGGTCGCGGGAGTGATCGGGTAGCCGGCGAAGAAACGTCCGCCCCCCACCACGAACCCGAGCGCGACGGCCTGGTTGCCGATCGTGAGGATCTGGTCGCGGGCATCGCCCTCGAGCACGCGGTACCGGTCGGCGAGCCCGGCGTCGAGCGCCGCCTTTCGGCCGATCTCGAGCGCTTTGAGGTTCTTCTCGAGCGCCTCCGGACTGCGCCGCTTGAATCGGCTCTCGATGACGGTGCGGGTGAGCACCGGGTCGAAGCCCATGATGACGGAGAGCGCGCCGTACGCGGCGGTGTTCTTGTAGATCGGCTGCCCGATCTGTCCGCCCGCGAGGGTCGCGAACGGGAACCCGACCGCGTTCGGCAGGTCCGATTGGAAGACCGAGGAGTCGTAGAGGATCAGCCCGTCGGGAACGAGCTCGGGCCGGCCCACCTCGACGGCCTCGGCGTCGAACGCGAGCATCAGGTCGACCTGGGGCTTCATCGCTGCGATCACTTCGCGCGACGCGCGGATCGATGCATCGGCGTGGCCCCCGCGGATGCGGGAGAGAACGTTGCGGGAAGTGTAGACGTAGAGGTGGCGGAGGCGGAAGTATCGACCCAGCAGATCGGAGACCGTGAGGGTCCCGTCGCCGCCCTGCCCGCCGATCAGAACGGCGAGATCCGAGAGCTCCTTCGTCGCCGGCCGTTCGGCCGGACCGTTTTCCTGAGGGTACGGGGTCGTACGAGTGGCGGGGGTGGTCATCGCCTTCTTTGCGGACCGGCCATCGGGCGCGACCCGTCCTCGTTCGATTCGACGAGCGTATTTAACGGTGGGGGCGCGCACGCGTCGGGTCGCGATTCCGCCGGCGAGAAACCGGGCCCCGGAGCGGTCGGCGCAGGTCCCGGTACGGAACGACGCCGACCGAGAATCGGGGTACGCTAACGTACCGCCTGCCGACAACCGGACAAAGGTTATCTGATACGCCCTCGTCTCACACCGTCAGATGGGCGACGC
>JBGOSQ010000108.1:0-3935 GCA_041476045.1 Thermoplasmata archaeon
CGGACCCGCACGGGGCGGCGTGCCCCGACGGGCGGCGGGAGCGGTCGCCGCGGCCTCGGCGGTTGCGCCGCCGGAGGGCAGGGGCGAGCCGGAGGATGGCGGCGCACCCATGCCCGTTCGGCTGCCCTGCGACTGCTGGAGGCGCCACTGGCTGAAGGAGAGGTAGGTCGGCTGGCGCTTCCACCAGTCCCAGAACGCTCCCTCGCTGTAGTTGTCCCCGAGCTCCTTCTTCGCCTCGGCGCGGAAGCGCTCGACCAGGTCGTTGTATCCCTGGCGCTCCGGGTCGCGGGCCTCGTCCTCGGGCTTTCCGAGGAGCTGGGCCGCGCACTCTGGGCACACCTGCGAATCGGCGGGGATCGTCGAACCGCAGCGACTGCAGCGGACGAGATCGGACTCGAACTCGGCGCCGCACTGCGGACACGAGGTCGCGGCCTCGGGGATGAGCGCGCCGCACTCGCCGCACTCGACGACCTTGCCGCGCGCGGTCCGCCTAAGCAGGAAGAGGACGCCGATGATTGCGCCTGCGGCGGCGATCGCGATCAGGATCCAGTAGAGGATCGGGATCCCCAGGAACGTCTGGTGCAGGAAGTCGGGCGGCGCGGCGGCGGGGCCGCCGACGGTGAACGCATTGTGGATCGACACCGAGGCCAAGCGCCCGTTGTACCAGGCCGTCGCGACGACGCTGTAGGTACCGGTCGGCATCGCGGGGCCGATGATGATCGCGCCTTGGAACGGTCCGGGGGGAACGCTCGTCGTGCTGAGGACGTAGGGGACGCCGTCCGGAGCGGTCGCCGTGATGTTGATGATCGCGTCGCCGGAGCCGTTGAAGCGGACCTGGCCCGTCCCGAGGTACTCCTGGTTGACGTTGATGGTGCCAGTCGGTGGGACGAAGGTGATGTTGAGGAGCGACGGTGCGATCGTCACGTTGACGAACGCCGCGACGGTCCCGGCGTTGGGGCCGGAGCCGCCGTTCCACGCCGCGCCGAGAACGAAGCTCGCGTTGAACGTCCCGTGGTCGCCAACGATCGACTCGTTGACCGCCCACGTGAAGCTGACGGCCTGGGAGTCACCGGCCAGGAGGGCCGCGTACGCCTGCTGCGGGACCACCGGTCGCGCCGCGAACGGCGCGGGGAGCCAGTAGGAGAGGTTCGAGCTGAAGTTCTGGATCGGGGCGTTGCCCGTGTTCGTCAGCGTCGCCTCGATCGTGAGGTTGGCGCCGATCGTCACGCTCGTCGCCGGCACGCCTTCCGCGAGGATCGTGATGGAGCCGATCCCGAGGAACGACGCGTAGTCGCCGTAGACGAACTGGTTCTGGAGATCGGGCGAGGCGGGCGTCATCCCGGCGGGGTACGGGGTCACCGAGACGTAGCCCCACTGGACGCCGGAGGCGCCGCCGTTCGGCAGCGCCACCGCGAGGTGGTAGCCGCCCAAGTACGTCCCGTCGGGGAGCGTCGCCTGGTCGAGCACCGAGGTCGCGAGGAGGAGGCGGCCGTAGCCGTTGACGGCGGTCTGCCCGTACGACGAAACGCCGTGCATCGTGTCCCACGAGGTGGCGTAGTTCGCGAGGAAGATGTCCGCGGTCGCGAGCGAGTTGAGGGCCGTCGCGGTCTGGTTGTTCCCCTGGCTCGCGTCGAGGGAGTAGAACGCCGTGAGCTGGGCGTCGATGACGGGGACGCCGCCGTTCGCGTAGACGGGGACCGCCGCCCACCGGTAGAAGTAGGCGTGGCTCGCGGCATCGGGGATCACGGCGGACTGGTTGAAGAACACGCCGCTGCGCCCGTGCGCGATCGACACGCTCCCGAGATAGGCGGAGGCGCCGCCCGTGAGGAGGAGCTTGTTCGAGCCCCAAGGCGACGGAGCCGGGACCGAGGACGGTACGGGGGTACCGGGGGTGAGGTTCCAGTTGAGGTCGAGGAGGCTGTCGGCAGCGGTGACGAGGGTGCCCGCGCCCGCGGCCGTCACGTTGAAGGAGAGGACGGGGGTGAGCTGGATCGACGTGACGCTCACGTTCACGACCGTCGCGGAGTTGGTCGCCCCGAGGTGGAGGCCGATCGAACCGGGGTCGTCGAAGGAACCGGTCGCTTCCATCCACCCGATCGGACCCGCGGCATTGATCGCGGCGACGGCCGCGGCGGGCATGGGGACCTGGGCGTAGCCGAGGCCCGCCACGAAGGAGATCGGAGGGAGCGCGAAGGCGGACCCGAAGGTGAACGTGCTGCCCGACGCGACCGACGGCGCGTTCGTCTGGTAGGCGATGTTCACGGTGCCGCCCGCGAACGACGGGTAGAGGAACCCCCGCGTGACGTTCTCGGAGTCGCTCGGCATCGGCCAGTTGTTGAGCGTCTGGGACTGACTGCTGCTGAGCTGGTAGGGGAAGAGGGTGCTGAGCGCCACCGGGCCGGGCATCCCCTTGAACGTCGCGTTGTCCTTGTAGAGGGCCTGGATCGTGCTGTTGTAGAGGGTGAGGTGGGCGCCAGCGGTCGCCGAGACCGAGGGAGCGAACACGGTGTCGGCCTGCAGCGAGGTGTTCTCGGTGAGCTTCGTGATGAGCACGTTGCCGCGGATCGTGCTCTCGTTGAGGATCAGGTTCGTCCCCGCCCCGTCGACCGAGAGCCACCCGGGGAAGGCGAACGTCGAGTTCGTAGCGGTCATCGAGCCGCCCGCCGCGACGTCGACCGTCAGCTTGGGGTAGGCGTTGATGATCGTCGTGTCGGTCGTCAGCGTGGCGTTCTGGAAGATCACGGTCCCGAGGTCGGTGAAGGTGTAGAGGTGCGACAGGCGCTGGGAGAGCGTCCCCAGGTCGGATACGAACTGGACGAAGTCGAGGGTGATGTCGCGGACGACGAGCGTGCCGCCCGACTGGACGGTGATGTTGCCCTGCTGGATGTACGCCGAGCCCCCCGCGGTCGCGGGGGAGATCACGAACGGTGAGTTCGCCGCGTTGACGATCAGATCGCCATGCACCGCCGGCAGCGGGGCCGCCGAAGGGGCGGCGAGCGCGCGGGGCGCGGCCACCATCGCCCCGTGGGGGGAGGCGGTGCCATGGACACCACCGGCCGCCAAGAGGGCGAGCGAGCCGCCAAAGGTCCCGACGAGGAGGAGACCAAAGATCAGCGACGTCGCGATGCGTTCGTTAGGGCTGCGCCTCCCTCCGCGGGTAGGAGGGGTACGCCAAAAACGGCTCACGAACGAAATAAAGGTGGCGTGGGGGTATAAAAATCATCTCGTGTGAGCCGCTTTGGGACCCCGTCACTTCTGATCGACCGGCCGGCATCGTTCACCGTTCAGGGACCGCAGCAAACCCATGCTGCCTCCCGCCACGTCTCCTTTGTGCGGATTCTTCGCGGCCTGGTGCTCCCCTTGGCAGGACCCCTCCCTCCATCCTTGCTCTCGCTGATGGCCGATTATCGTCTCCTCACGAACGAGGTGCTGAGGGAGGCCCTTCGGTCCGGCAAGACCTCCCGGGGGGCGCTCTCGAGGTTCGCGCGAGACCGCGCCCTCGTGCACCAACTCACCGGCCAGCACGCCGTCGTGGCCTCCGATCTCGCTCTCTCCCTCGCCCGGGGCCATCGCCGCCGCCTCGCTCGTGGGCTCTCCGCCCGAGCGCCCTACGTCCGGCGAACCTTCGTCCGGACGAGTGGGAAGACGTTCCACTTCGACCCGTACACGGGCAAGATCCGACTCTCCCTTCGTCGCGGCGTTTGGTGCTCCTTTGTGGTCGTGGTGGCTCCCTACCATCGGGAGGCGCTGGCGAGAACGGGGGTTCGCGCGAAGCAACTCCACGTTGACGAGCGGCGAGTGGTCCTGACCCTCGAGCTCCCGTCGCCTGAGCCCTACCCTCCCCGCGAGCTCCTTGCCTTGGACACCAACGAGTCCTCGCTCGACGGAGTCTCGATCTCGCCCTCCGGCGCCACGTGGGCCCGGGTCCTCTTTCC
>JBGOSQ010000109.1:0-3835 GCA_041476045.1 Thermoplasmata archaeon
GGCGAGCATCAGCTCCTCGTCCGCGATCTCGAGGGTCCCGGAGGCGCTCGCCACGTTCGGCGACGGAGCGTGCCCGCTCCTATACGCCTTCCGGGACCGGCGTCCGGCGCGGCCCGGACGGGTCCGCGCACGACGGAACGGATATCTACCCGGGTCGGGACTCGGGAGCGTGGGACGGACCTCCTCGAACTACGAGCGGGAGCTCAAGGAGCTCCTTCAGGGCGACCCGGAGACCGTCGACCGGTACTGCCGGGCCTTGGACCCCGTCGACCGGCCGGTATTGCGGAAGGTCCAGCAGTCCCCTTTCCTCGTGATCCGCGCCGCCGGATCCCTCGGCTTTGACCTGGTAGCCCTCCGGAGCGAGTTCTCGTTCCCGATCGAGGTGAAGGCCTCCGCGACCGACACGATCCGGTTCTCCGCCGCGAGCGGCCGGGCCTCTGAGCAGCTCGAGGCCCACCGCGCCTCCGTGGAACGGGTGGGCCTCATCGTGCTCTACGCGTACCGGAGGGTCGGCCACCGCGGTGGGGACCCGTGGCGGCTCTACGCGGCGCCGGGAACGTCGCGCCCGGGGAGCCTCAGCCTGTTGCGCCGGTGGCTGCCTCCGATGGACCGAACGCGCGAGGGGAACGCGGTGCTCCGATGGGACGACGGGCTCCCGCTCGTCCGGTTCCTCGAGCGGATCTTCTTCCTCACCGAGCGTCCGACCGAGGTGCCCGCTTGAACGTCCACGTCCAGGCGACGGGCATCTCCCGTTTCGGGAAACGGGCGGAGTCGCTCGTGGAGCTCCTCGCCGAGGCGGGGACCCAAGCGCTCGAAGGAGTGGGTCGCAAGCCGATCGACTGCCTTATCGTCGGCAACATGGCCGCCGGGTCCCTCGGCGGCGAGGAGAACCTCACCGCCCGCGTCGCCGACCGTCTCGGGCTCGACGCGGCCTCCGGTTTCCGGGTCGAAACGGCATCGGCGAGCGGGGCCGCAGCGTTCCACGCGGGCGCCGGCCTCGTGGCCGGCGGCACCGCCGAGCGCGCGCTCGTCCTCGCGGGGGAGAAGATGACGTCGCTGCCGACCGATCAGGTCGCGGCGGTGCTGGCGCGATCGCTCGCGCCGAGCGAGATGGCGATCGGTGCGACCATGCCGGCACTCGCGGCAATCGTGGCCCAGATCTACCTCCAGCGCTACAATCTCTCCCCCGACGCGATGGATGCGGTGACGGTCGCCGCCCGTGCCGCGGCCGCCCGGAACCCGAACGCGCAGTTCCAGGTGGGCGTGACCTCGGCGGAGGTGGCCGGAAGCCGACCGATCGCTCTGCCCCTTCGCTTGCTCCATTGTTCCGCGATCAGCGACGGGGCCGCGGCAGTAGTCCTCGAACGAGGGCGTGGCGAGGCGAGCGTGCTCGGGCTCGGCCAAGGGCGCGATGCACTCGCGACGGTCGACCGGAGCGATATCACGTCGTTCCGTGCCACCCGGACGGCGGCCCAGCGCGCCTACGAGATGGCCCACCTCAACCGGAAGCAGATCGCCTTCGCAGAGCTGCACGACGCCTTTGCACCATTCGCGCTGATCGATCTCGAGGACATCGGCATCTGTGGTCCCGGAGAAGCCGCTCAGTGGTTCGCGTCCGGCGCCACCGCCCCGGCCGGCCGGTTTCCCGTGAACGTCTCCGGAGGTCTCCTGGGACGCGGACATCCCGTCGGCGCGTCCGGGCTGGTCCAGATCGTTGAAGTGGCGCGCCAGCTCCGCGGGGAGGCCGGCCCCCTCCAGCTCGACCGACGCCCCGGCACCGGACTCGCCCAATCGATCGGCGGGCTCGCCAGTCACAACTTCGTCACCATTCTCGGGAAGGAGGCCGCCCCGTGACATCGTCCCGCCGACTTCTGGTCAGCAGTTGCACGAGCTGCCACGGACGGTTCCTCGCGCGCGACGGCCCCTGTCCTCGCTGCGGGTCGAGCGCGATCCTGCCCCTCGAGCTGCCCGCGCTCGGCGTCATCGTCGCGGCGGTGGAGCTCGTCGCGCCCGCGGCGCCTTGGCCTTCTCCTCACCGCATCGCCCTGATCGAGCTCGAGGACTCGGTCCGAGTGCTCGCGCTCTGTCCAGGACCGCTCCCGGCGATCGGGGAGCGCGTCGAGGTCGTCCGCGATCGGGACCGGTATTCGTACGTGCCCGTCGGGGCGTGACCCACCGGGCGAAGAAGCCCGGACGCGGGGAGGGGGAATCTCCGGCCGCCGGTCGGTCCCGGCCGCCCTTTGAACCCCCGAGGTGAAATCACCACTGGATTAGCAATCCAGCGCCTTACCGGGCTGGGCCATCCCCGCGCGATGGGCCCGACCCTCCCCCCGAGTTTAAAGGTTGGCAAGCGCGAACGCGGGTGAGCGTCACCGACCGCCGCTCCGCCGCCGGGTTATGTACCGGCACTTCGCTCGTGCGGAGGGCGAACGGGATGCGAGTCACGAAGGCTGGGGTCGTTGGGGCCGGAGCGATGGGCGCGGCGATCGCTGAGCTGTTCGCCTACAACGATATCCCCGTAGTGCTGAAGGATGTCGACCAGACGCTGGTCGACCGCGGGCTGGCCCGAGTCCGGTCGCTCGTCGACGAGCTCGTCGCGTTCCACGACGGGCGCGCGGGCAAGGAGATCGAGCGGATCCGAGGCGTCGGAGTCGAGCTCTCCGATGCGCAGTCGGCGCAGGTCCGGGAACGCCTGCGCCCAAAGTTCACCCGCGCGCGCGGATATGAGGTCGTCGCGCGCGTGACGGGCACGACGTCGTACGAGCCGTTCCGCGACGTGGACTTCGTCGTCGAGGCGGTCTTCGAGCGCGAGGATGTGAAGCGTGGAGTGCTGTCAGCGGTCGATGGCGTGATTCCGGAGCACGCGATCCTCGCGTCGAACACCTCCTCCCTCTCGCTCACGCGTCTCGCGCGCGGCCTCACGCACGCCCGTCAGTGCGTCGTCGCCCACTTCTTCAACCCGCCGTCGACGCTTCCGCTCGTCGAGGTCGCGGGCGGTGTCGACACGCGCGAGGACGTCATCGCCGAGACGATCGACTTCCTCCAATCATTGCGCAACCATCGGTATCCCATGGTGCCGATCCGCGTCAAGGAATCCCCGGGGTTCGTGGTCAATAGGCTCCTCATACCCGTCCTGAACGAGGCCTGCTTCGAGCTCGACGAGGGACTGGCGAGCGCTCGGGACATCGACACCGCGATGAAGGCCGGAGCGGGGTTTCCGATGGGGCCGTTCGAGCTCGCCGATTTCATCGGGCTCGACGTCGCGCTCGAGGTCGCCGAAACGATGCAGCGGGAGTTCGGCGATCCGAAGTACCGACCCGCGCTCGCGCTCCGACGGCTCGTCGACGCGGGACACCTCGGCCGCAAGACGGGGCGCGGATTCTACGAGTACTCGTGAGCGGTCAGCGGACGGATACCTTTCCGTGCGATCCTCGGAGAAGATGAGATGGCGCGATTCCCCACGAGCGAATGGGCGGAGTTGTTCCGATCTGCTCTGAACACGAACGCCGAGTATGCGGAGGCGGCTCGTGCCTGGGAGGGGGACATCCTTCTCCTCGTGACGGCCGATCCTGCGGCACCAGAGGGAGCCGGCGTTCACTTGGATCTGCTCCACGGGACGTGTCGCTCCGCCATCTTCGTAGCGGATCCGACCACCGTGTCACCGGAGTTCGTCTTCGAGGGCCGACGGGAGGACTGGGACCGCCTCCTGGCGGGTGAGATCGACCCGGTCCAGGCGCTCCTGCGCGGGACCTTCCGAATTCGAGGGAACCTCGCCAAGGTGATCCGATTCACTCGCGCAGCGACGCTGCTCGTGTCGACCGCCGCGTCGATCCCC
>JBGOSQ010000110.1:0-3720 GCA_041476045.1 Thermoplasmata archaeon
CCTCGACCTGTTGACCTCGATCGCCGTTCGAGCCGCCTATGCCTCGCAGGATCCGCCGGAGTCCGACGTTCGGGTGGCCTCACAGGCCGCATCGACGGCCCTGCACGATCTCCGGGGAGGGACGGCGTGGGGGCACCGGATCGCGGGTCACTACCGTGTTCGCCGGTAGCGAACGAGACCTCAGGAGCCGGTGGCGGTGTGTGCCGCGGCTTCTCGCAGCGCCCTGACGAAGCGTTCTCGGTCCTCGCTGAACTGCGAGACGTTGGTCCGAACGCTGGTCGCGATGTCGTCGATCGCGACGAAGAACGCCATCTGTCCCTCACGCAGAGCGTCGATCACCTCGCCGTCGCGGCGGCAGATCTTGAAGATGCTTTGTCCGTCCGTCACGAGCTTCACATCGGACAGGTGTCGATCCAGACCCGCCTTCTTGTTCAGGAACGCCCACGCGCGCCGTACCCGCTGCAGCGACATCCCGCCATCGAGCAGCGACTTGACGACGCGGAGCGCGACCAGATCGCGGAACGAGTAGAGCCGCGGGACTCCGGGACGGCCGCCCGTCCCCTGGACGGATGGTTGCACCAGCTCGATCTGATCCCAGTACCGAAGTTGACGTGACGTACAGCCGGTGAACTTGCTCGCCTGATGAGCCGTGAATCCCTCCATGGACGCGCGCCCTTTCACGAACTTCGCCTGCCACACCGTCGCAGCGTCGGCCCGAGACCATCACCTGAAGACTCAACGTCGGGTGAACGGTCACGCGCCCAGGGGAAGGGAGTCCTGTTGTACAGCAGTGCGCGGAAGTGTGGCAAGCGCTGAGGTCACAAGCGTCGACAAACTACCCGGACGGGCTACGTCGACGACGGCGCGTCGTGCCCTCAGGTGCGGGGATCTTCGCCTGGCGGCGGCGGTCGTCGTGCGAACCGCCCACCGACTCGACCCAGGAATCCGGCGAGCGTGAGACGGCCCGAGGTCTGCATCTCGCGGATCTGGTCCCGGCCGAGTTGTCCGAGGTAGCGGTAGATCAATAACGCGGACAGCACCATGACCACGAAACCGATCGCCGCCGCCCAAGGCGAGACGACGAAGAGCAGCAGGAGCATGACGCCGACGAAGAACGCGAGGACGGCGAAGCGTATGCGACGAGCGAGATGGGTGTAGAGGTCGGTTCGACCGACCTGCTCCACCAGACGCGGGTCATCTTCCGCGAGACGCTTCTCGATCTCTTCGAGGATCCGCTGTTCGTGATCGCTGAGGGGCATCCGTTCCCTGCCTGGGCCGTGGGGAGAGGGCTGTACGCTTCGATTATAGGAGTCGAGCGATGCAAGGGAGACCTTGAGAGGGTGGGTCTTGGTGTTGCGAGATGTCAGGTCCGGCGATCGCGGTCGATCAGCGAGGCTGGACCGGCCGCTCCGCGGCCGAAGCGCCGCTCGATCCGGTCGAGCGCTCGCTCGACATCGCCCCACCGCTCTTCGTGCAGGAGCGCGAGCTGCTCGACGCCGGCTTCCACCAACCCGGTCGCCTGGACACCCAGCAATCGGATACGCCGACGTTGTCCCGGCAGCGCCCGGTAGAGCTCGGCGACGGTTCGGTACACCTCCGCGCCGATGTCGGTTGCATCGGAGAGCGTGCGAGATCTGGTGAGCGTCTGGAAGTTCGCCAGACGGGCTTTCAGGACCACCGTACGGGCTCGGTAGCCGTCCTCTCGCAGGCGCGACGCGACGCGCCCGGAAAGGTCGAGGAGCTCCCGAAGGATGTCCTCGTCTGCATCGAGGTCGTGTTCGAACGTCTCTTCGTGACTCACGGACTTCGGTGGCTCGTACGGGATCACGTCACGGTCGTCTACGCCGTTCGCGAGCTCAAAGAGATGGCGGGCCGTGCCCTCCCCCAGCAGTCGTTCCAAGATCTGAAGCGGCGTTCGTCCGAGCTCTCCGATCGTGCGGATCCCGAGGTGACCGAGGGTCTCGCCGGTCTTCTCCCCCACTCCCCACAAGCGCCGCACCGGTAAGGGCTCCAGGAACTGCTGCACCCCATCAACGGGCACCATCAGCAGGCCATCCGGCTTGCACTCGTCGGAGGCGAGCTTGGCGACGAACTTCGTCGGGGCGACCCCGACGGAGCAGGTGACGCCGACCTCCCGGACCACGTCGGCGCGGATCTTCGCCGCGATCTCGGCCGGCGATCCGAACAGCATCGTCGCGCCCGACACATCGAGGAACGCCTCGTCCAGGGAGATCGGCTCCACGAGCGGCGAGTAGGAGCGCAAGACCTCTCGGAAACGGTTCGAATGGGCGCGGTAGGCCTCGAAGTCCGACGGCAGGAAGACGATGTCGGGACAGAGGCGCCGGGCGCGCACGGCCGGCATCGCCGAGCGAACGCCGTACGTGCGGGCTTCGTAGGAGGCCGAGGCGACCACCCCCCGCGCTCCCGGTCCGCCGACGACGACCGGTTTGCCGGCGAGCGATGGATCCTTCAGGACCTCGACCGAGGCGTAGAACGCGTCGATGTCGACGTGCAGGATCGACTCGGCGCTCACCCCGCGGAGCCCGGGCTCGAATGCCAGAGCCGGCGTGAGGGGAGGGCCGGCTCGGTGCGCTCCGTCCCCATCGCCTCCCGCAAACGTCCTTCTCCGCGCGCCCGATGCAGCGCGGTGAGGTCCCAGACCTCCTCGGCGATGATACTGACGCCCTTCACGCCGGTCCGCCGGAGCTCGCCCCACACGGCCATCGCGTAGGCGTGGAAAACGGTCTTCGCGACCTTGGGCTGGACGGACTCGAAGACCACGACCTCGACCGGACCGGTCGCGTCGTCGAGCGTCAGGAAGATGATCCGCTGGCCGCTGCGGATCGCCGGCGTCTGCGAGGCGACCTTCACGCCGGCCACCATGACCTTCTGACCGGCTCGGCACCTGTGCAGATCCTTCGTCCGAGTCACGCCAAGGTCGGCGAGCAGCGGCTCGAAGAAGCTCACGATATGACGGGAGGCGTCCAGGCCGAGCACCTCCAGCTCGGCGCGCACCACCTCGGCGTCGGAATAGTCAGCGAATCGATGCGCCGGCACAGCCGCGTCCGCGAGCGTGAGCTGGTCCCCCTCCCGGCCGGGCGCGGTCGTCATCGCCGCATACAGATGGGTCCGCCGATTCACGTCCTCATCCCCGGCGCTCAGGTGGTCAAAGGCTCCCGCGTGCGCCAAAGCCTCCGTCACCGGCCGCGAGACCGTCGTCCGCCGCAAGAAGTCCCCCACATCGCGAAACGGCCGATCGGCCCGGCCTTGCATGATCGACCGGATCTCGGCGTCGTTGATCCCATGCACGTCCTGGAGCGCCAGACGAATCCCGAAGCGCTGCGACGACCAGACGGCGGAGGGGTCGCCGCGACGGACGGGATTGGCTTCGGGAAGGCGGCCGGCGCGGCGAGCCCCGGAGCCGACGAGGTCAGACGCGACGACCTCTTCGACGACGTATTCAGGCTCGCTGTGGTTGACGTCGAGCGGCAGGATCGGGATGCCGTGCTGTCGGGCGTCTTCCAGGAGCAGCCGTCGCGGATACATCCCAGGGTCGTGCGTGAGGATCCCGGCCAGGAACTGTGCTGGATAGTGCGTCTTCAGCCACGCCGATCGGTACGTCGGCACCGCGAACGCCGCCGCGTGCGCCTTGCAGAACCCGAAGCTCGCGAACTCCGCGACCGCCTTCCAGGTCTTCTCGGCGGCCTCCCGATCCACTCC
>JBGOSQ010000111.1:0-3672 GCA_041476045.1 Thermoplasmata archaeon
GCCGTCGTTCCCCCGAAGCGCGGTTCCGAGCGCGGGTCTCCGACGTGCTGCTCGGGCTCGGCCTGGTCCCGCTCTACACGCCGGTCCTCGTGCCGGAACGGATCGTCACGTTGTCGGGCCGGCGGGGCGCCGTCGCCCTCTCGAACCCGGTCTCCGACCAGTACGCCCGGATGCGGGATTCGCTGTTCCTGTCACTCCTCGGGACGCTCGAGCGGAACGTCCGGCACGGGTATCCGCAACGGTTCTCCGAGGTCGGACCGGTCGTGGTTCCCTCCGCGGAGGCGGACACCGGGGCCGCGACCCGGTACCACGCGGGCGTTCTCGTCGCGCACGACCGGGCCGGATTTGCCGAGGTGGCGGCCCTCGCGGACTATCTCGTCCGGGGCCTCGGGACCGCCGGGGTGCGGGAGCCGGCCGAGCTTCCCGGTACGATCCCGGGTCGCGCGGCGGTGGTGCGCCTCGCAGGCGAGGTGATCGCCGAGATCGGCGAGGTGACGCCGGCCGTCCTGCGGGCGCTTCACGTTCCGGTTCCCGCCGCGTGGGTCGAATGGGACCTGAGCCTGCTCCGACCGTTGGTCGAGCGCGCGGCGTGAGAGTGGTCTGGACCACCCCGATAAGGGCGCGAGCGGCGTCCGGCAACGATTTATGAACCACCCCGGTCCGACGGCGATGGCACGACGCCGCCGTTCGCCTTCCGAGCACGAGCGATGGAAGGCGGACGCCCACCGCGCCATCGGCGCGAAGGCCGACGGGGGCCGGATCCCCCTCTTGGTTCCGCCGCCCGTGTCGGAGGCGGAGACGTTCGACGAGCGCATCGGATTCCCCGGTGCGGTGCCGTACACGCGCGGGATCCAGCCGACGATGTACCGGGGCCGGCTCTGGACGTTCCGCCAGTACTCGGGGTTCGGGAGCGCAGCAGAGACCAACGCCCGGTTCCGCTACCTCCTCGAGGGGGGCCAGACCGGTCTGTCGGTCGCGTTCGACCTGCCGACGCAGATCGGCTACGACTCCGATCACGCGCGCGCCCGCGGGGAGGTCGGGCGCTGCGGCGTCGCGATCGCGTCGCTCGACGACATGCGCGCCCTCTTCCGGGACCTGCCGCTCGACCGGGCGACGGTCTCGATGACGATCAACGCGACGGCGACAATCCTCACCGCGCTCCTCATCGCGGTCGCCGAAGAGGGCGGCGTCCCGCGCGCCCGGCTCGGCGGGACGGTCCAGAACGACATCCTGAAGGAGTACATCGCTCGCGGGACGTACATCTACCCGCCCGCGGCATCGCTCCGCCTCACGGTCGATCTGATGGAGTTCGCGACGCGCGAGATGCCCCGGTGGAACTACATCTCCGTCTCGGGCTACCACATGCGCGAGGCGGGGGCGACGGCGGCCCAGGAGGTCGCCTTCACGATCGCCAACGCGATCGCCTACGTCCGTGCCGCCGCGGCGCGCGGCCTTCTCGTCGACGATTTCCTCCCGAGGCTCTCCTTCTTCTTCTCCGCGGACCGGAACTTCCTCGAGGAGATCGCGAAGTATCGTGCGGCGCGCCGGCTCTGGGCCTCCGTCGCGAAGGAGGTCCTCGGGGCCCGGAACGCGCGCTCGACGCAGCTTCGGTTCCACACGCAGACCGCGGGCTCCTCGCTCACGGCGCAGCAGCCGGAGCTCAACGTCGTCCGGACCACGCTCGAGGCGATGAGCGCCGTTCTGGGTGGGACGCAGTCGCTGCACACGAACGCGCTGGACGAGGCGCTCGGCCTCCCGACCGAGGCGTCGGCTCGCCTCGCGCTCCGTACCCAGCAGATCCTCGCCGAGGAGTCCGGGCTTCCCTCGACCGTCGATCCGCTCGGCGGAGCGTACGTGATCGAGCACCTGACCGATCGCATCGAGGCGGAGGCCCGCGAGTACCTCGCGCGGATCGAGGCGATGGGCGGCTCCGTCGTCGCCGTCGAGAAGGGGTTCTTCCAGACCGAGATCGCTCGCGAGGCGTATCGTGTCGCGCGTGCGCGCGAGGCCAAGGAGGAGCTCGTCGTGAGCGTCAACGCCTTCACAGAGGCCAGCCCCGACTTCCAGCTCGTCGGTGGTGGAAAGGGACGGACGGGAACGCGCTTCCAGCGCCTGGATCCGCGGCTCGAGTCCCGGCAGGTCCGCGAGCTGACACGCTTCCGGTCCCGGCGCGACGGCGCCAAGGCCCGTGCAGCCACCGACGCGCTCGCGCGGGGCACCCGGAAGGGGGACAACGTGATGCCGCTCGTCCTCGCCGCAGTGCGCGCGGGCGTGACTCTCGGCGAGATCGCGGGGGTCTGGCGCGACGAGTTCGGCGAGCACACCCCGTCGCGGGCGTTCTGAAGGGAGCCGACGATGGAGATCGATCACCTGGGCATCGCGGTCCCCGCCCTCGCGGAGGCGCTCGCCCTCTGGGAGTCGACCCTCGGGGCACGGGCCGGCCCGCCGGAAGAGGTCCCGCAGCAGCGCGTCCGCGTGGTCTTCCTGTACGCCGGCACGACCCACATCGAGCTCCTCGAACCGACCGACCCCGACTCGCCCGTCGGTCGATTCCTCGCCGAGCGACGCGGCGGCCTCCACCACATCGCGTTCCGGGTCCCGAGCGTCGACGCCGCCCTCGCCGCCGAGGCGGCGCGCGGCGCCCGGCTCATCGATCGCACGGCCCGCCAAGGCGCACGGGGGCGGCGCGTGGGCTTCGTCCACCCCGCTTCCTTCGGCGGCGTCCTCGTCGAGTTCGTCGAGGGTCCGTGAGCCGCGTCCGTTCGGCGACGGCCCGCCGGATCTTCGACAGCCGCGGGAAGGAGACGATCGAGGTCCGGCTCGAGACCGACGAGGGGATCGTGGGCGCCGTCGGGGCCCCGAGCGGCGCGAGCACCGGCGCTCACGAGGTCCTCGCCTTCCCGAAGGGCGGGGTGACCGAGGCCCTCGTTACCTTCGCCGGTCGCGTCGCCCCCGCGCTCGTGGGCCGAGCGTCCGAGGACCAGTCGGGCTGGGACGCTGCGCTCCACGAGATCGACGGCACCGAGAACTTCTCCAGGATCGGAGGCAACACCGCGACGGCCGCGTCCGTCGCCCTCGCCCGGACCCACGCCCTGTCGGTCGGGAGGGAGCTCTGGTCGGTCCTCGCCCGTCCGGGCGTGAGCGGACGCGAGTTCCCGGCGGTCGTCGGGAACTGCCTCAACGGCGGACGGCACGCGATCGGCGGCCCGGAGATCCAAGAGTTCATCGCCTTCTCGCCCGAACGGCGCCCCGAGGACGCCGTCCGGGTCGCGCTCGCCGTCCACCGGGGCATAGGTACGAGGCTCGAGAAGCGGTTCCCCGCCCTCGCGCTCGGGCGCGGGGACGAGGGAGGGTGGGTCGCCCCCGTCGGCAACATCGAGGCGCTCGAGATCCTCTCGGACGCATGCGCCTCCGCCCGCGACGAGCTCCACCTCTCAGTGCATCCGGGGCTCGACCTCGCGGCGAGCGAGTTCTTCCGCGACGGTCTGTACCGGTACCGCGAACGATCGGTCGATCCCGCGGGGCAGGTCGCGTTCCTCTCGGAGCTCGTCGACCGGTTCGGGATCAGGTACCTCGAGGACCCGTTCCAGGAAGAGGACTACGACTCCTTCGCCCACCTGACCGCCGCGGTCGGCTCGAAGACCCTCGTCGTCGGCGACGACCTCTACACGA
>JBGOSQ010000112.1:0-3633 GCA_041476045.1 Thermoplasmata archaeon
CTTCAACGGCTCCGCGCTTGGCTGCCTCTGCCGCGACGAGAGCCGCGCTGGTCTTATCCCGTTCAGCCGAGAGCCTGTCGGTGTGCTCCTTGACGAGGATCCCGTAGATCAGCCCGGCGGCTCCCGCGACGACAAGCAGGTGGCTCGCCACCCAGGAGAGGGTGGTCTTGAGGAGGGGGTTCACGCAAGTGGGCCGGGCTTCTTCGCGAACATCCGCGCGAGCGAGGTCAGCGCGGTTGTGATCGCGAGCGAGACCGCAGACGCCTCGATCGACCAATGCTTCTTCCAGGCCACGGCCTGGACTGCGATCGTGAAGACGTTCGCCAGATGCGTTTTGTAGCCGTCAAACCAGGACGACACTCGTCCGAAGAAGTCCGTGATTCTGCTCATCGCCGTTGCTCCTTTAGCAGTTCGGGTTGCAGTTGACCGGCGGCGTGCCGCCGGGAAGCGTCGAGCAGCACGGCCTGGTGTCCGGCGTCGGTGTGTAGCACGGCGGAGGCGGCCCGGGGCCCGGCGCACACACCGGCAGCGGCGTCACCGTCGGCGTGACGGTCGGCGTTGCCGTCACGGTTGGAGTCAACGTAGGCGTCGCGCTAGCGCACGGCGGAACCGGCCCAGGACCAGGAGCGCACGGCAACAGCGTTGGAGTGAAGGTCGGCGTCGAGGTTGAGGTCGCCGTGATCGTCGAAGTCGCGGTTACAACGATCACTATCGGAGTCCCCGTCGCGGCGCGCGTGGGCGTCAACGTCGGCGGGATCGCGGTGGCGGTCGGGACCGTCGGCGCAGTCGGCCCCTTCACATCGTTGCAGGCCCAGGCCGTCATCACAGCGAGCGCGAAGAGCAGGAAGATGAAGATGACAGGGATCCGCCTGCTCATGGTTCGACGCTGTCACGCCTGTCAAGGCAGCGTCGGGGGCCCAGGGCATCTCTACGTCGTCGTCGCCCACCACCGGATCGAGGCCCGATGCCCGGTCGCGAGGACGGGCGTGAAGACGATGTTCCCCGCGCCGTCGTCGGTGTACTGGAGGCCGCCGCCAGATCGCGCGTAGAGGTCGTCGATGAAGACGACCGGGATGCAGCGCGGGTGCGGAACCGGCGAGAGGGTCGCCGGCTGGTTGACGCTATCCCCCGCGAAGTCCGTTTTGTGGTCGAACGGGAGGAGCTTCTTCAGGAGCGCCTTCTTGTGGCTCCCCGCCGAGGCATCGAACGTCGCGACCTCGTCAGCCTCGAGGTCGGGGGTCGTGTCGGCTGTCAGACCGTCGACATCGAGCTCCAATGCGGCCGCGGTCGAGAGGTCGGTCCCCGAGGAGCGTTTCACGCCCTCCGAAGCCGTCAGTCCGGTTGAGGCGTCCGCCTTCCCGGCGGGGAAGGCGATCTCGACGACGCCCGAACCGTGGTCCGTCAGCGACCCATTCGGAACCTTCAGCGTCACGACCCCGGTGACGTCAGGCGATCCGTCGAGCTCCTTGACCTCGAGGACACCGGTGCCGAGCGGGTTGATGTAGGTTCGCTCGTCGGTCAGGGACGTCACATGCGAGCCGTCCGTGACCGCGTTCGCGAGCTTGACGGCCCCGGCCGAGGGCGGCGCGTCGCTCTGCGAGACCGTGAGCGCCCCGGACCATTCGAGCCAGATCCGATTCGTGGCGCTGGCCGTGAGGACGACCGTGCCCTTCCCGCTGCGAACCTGCCGGAAGTCCGCGATTACGGCCTCGCCCGCGTGGACCGTGACCGAGAGCCCCGAGGCGGGCGCGACGACGAGATAGCGACCGTAGGTCACGTCGGCAGAGATGTTCCCAGAGCTGATGATCGACGTCCCGCCCGACTGATAGGCGACGGTGACCCATGCGAGGATCAGTTCTCCTGATGGCGGGGTCGGTCTCGCGGGGCTCGTCCCCATGAGGCCCTTCGTCGTGGTCGGCGCGTTCCCGATCCCCTGCGTCAACGCGGCGATGTAGGACTTTCCGCTGGTCAGCGCCGCCGCCGCTCCGTCGTTCTGATTGAGCGTGACGTCCTCGATCGAGCCGTCCGCGTATTCCTCGTCAGAGAGGAGCCAGGTCCCACCGGAAACATGAACCTTGTCGTCCGGGGTCCCGGTCGGGCTCGTCGCGCGGCCGTCGACGAGAAAGCTCCGCGCCTGCTTACGCCCCGTGTCGATCCCGTGACCGACCTGAGAGACGCCGAAAGGCAACGGGTAGGCGATTACGTCGTTCGCGACTTCGATCTTTACGTTGACGTCTCCACCACCAGCGGAAGCCCCCGCCTGCGAGAGCCAGAAGTCCGCCAAGATCCAGTCGCCCGGGAGGACGGTAGGCAGGAGAGCGAGAGCCAAGTGGCCCATCGGCTGCTCGACGCCTAGAACGATCTGCTGCCCGGGCGTCGCCGTGGAGTTCTGTCCCGTGATCTGGAAACGGCCCATCCGTTCGTCGACGGCCGGGTGGCCCTCCGTCCGGTACTCGCCGCTTCCGACGGAGACTTCGGCGTAGAGCGCAAGGAACGCGCCGGAGACATTCTGTGTGCCCGTGTTCTTAATCTTGAGGGCGACGTGCTCGCTCGGGACTCCTCGCTCGATCGTGAGCGCGATCCCCGTGAGTTCGGTGTCGTCGGGCTTCGTGAGCGTCAGAGACATGATCTTCTCCCTTGCAGTTTACCAACGGGCGTCAATAAGGATCGTGCTTTTTGTACGTGATGTCGAGGACCGGCAACGTCGGAGGAGAGGTTGAGAAGATGACGGATTCCGAGGCGACCTGACCGACGGTCGGTGGCGAGTATCGCGGCGGTTCCTGGTCGTTCATGTCGTAGCCGCTGATGACCGCGAACTTCGTGAGGCCGGTCCGGTTGATGTAGGGGATGATGTCTCCTGGCTGATCGCCCGGGAGCAGCGGTACTGTAAAGCCTTCGAGCGTCGGATACCGTGGCGCCGCGAGCGCCTCTGCCAAAGCGAACGACGCAAGTTCGGTACGATCAAAGGCGGTCCACGACGTCGAGATGTCACATGGCGGATCTGACGCCGTGCTCGGGACGATGTATCCGCGTGCCGCGGATGACAACTGAGTACCACCACGCACCGTGAACCTGATGGTCGCAGAAAGGATGTCCGAATCGTCCGGGATTTTTCCCGCAGTATTAAATGCCATGAAGCCCCTGAAGCATTCAAAAACGAGTTCCGGCGACGCGACGTCGGGATCTTCCTCTGTTCCGCTGCGCCAATTCTGAACACTAATGACGGCAAGGAATCCGTCCATCGTATAGGGGCCGCCCCCGCTCACTCCCAAAAAGCACGGCCGAGGGAATGCCGCTGTAGGAGCCGTGGCGTGGGCACCGATCGTGTCACGAGACGACCAGCCATCCTTCATCCGCACCGAGGACTCCGACACGGCCCCGAACCAGGATGCGCCGATTATCAACCTTAGCCTCGGATCGTCAGGGCACGGCCGCGATGACGGGTCGACGATGAGCGAAATGGCTGGGAGGTTTGTCTGCTGGCCGATCCCTGGCTCTGTCCCGAGCCTGATTTTCTGCCCGACGCGGACGTTCGCCTTTGGCGCGAGCCGCGTACACCGACCCTTCCCGTCGGTGACATTTAGGCTCCCATCCGGGTTTCGCGAGAGAACGGTGGCCTCGACGATCTGCGAC
>JBGOSQ010000113.1:0-3558 GCA_041476045.1 Thermoplasmata archaeon
ACCGGGTTCCACCCCGAGCTGACAGGACGGGAGAACATTTTCTTGCACGGCTCGATTCTCGGCATGCGCAGGGCCGAGCTCCGGCGCCGGTTCGACGAGATCGTGGAGTTCGCCGAGGTCGGCGAGTTCCTCGACACGCCCGTGAAGCGGTACTCGAGCGGGATGCAGGTGCGACTCGCCTTCGCCGTCGCAGCCCACCTCGAGCCCGAGATCCTCCTGGTCGACGAGGTGCTGGCGGTCGGAGACGTCGCGTTCCAGAAGAAATGCCTCGGCCGGATGGGCGAGGTCGCCGGCGAGGGAAGGACCGTGCTCTTCGTCAGCCACAACATGGGCGTGATCCAGGCGCTCTGCCGCCGCGGCCTCGTTCTCGACAAGGGGCGCATCCGGCTCGACGGGTCGATCGGCGAGGCCGTCTCCGTCTACCTCGCCGACCTCGAACAGGCCATGTCGACGGATCTCGCGCAACGAACCGATCGGCGCGGATGGAGGCAGTACCTCGTCGAGCGGATCGAGATCGCGAGCGACGGCGCGGCTGCGCTCGCGACCGGCAACTCTGCGCAGTTCACGTTCCATGTGAACGAAGCGACTCCCAGCATGGCGTGCGCCTTCACGATCTCGAACAACCTCGGTCACCCCGTCGCCAGCTTCAGGAGCAGCCTCGGCGCACCCGGCGACGCGATCGATCCATCACTCGGCGACTCGTTTGTGTGCCGCGTCGATCACCTTTCGCTCGTGCCCGGCCGGTACAGAATCGACGTCGAGCTCTGGGCGCGCGGGGTGCTCCAGGACGCCGTCGAGGGGGCGGCCGTCTTCGACGTCGAGCACGGCACGATCGAGGGCCGGCCGGTAGCGGACGACCAGGCCGGCGACGTCGCCCTCCGGCACTCGTGGGTGCTGCCGTCGCACACCGGGGACTGAGCCCCTCGGCGTCAGCGCCGGACGTGCAACGCGGCGAGGAACCTGTTGACGAACTGCCTGCGCTCCGGAAACACGAACGCCTCCGCGATCCGGCGGGCCGAGAGGCGCGGCGCGGCTGTGAGGGCGAGGAGCCAGAGGACGAACCCGACCTTCAACGGGAGCCTGACGTCGAACCTTCGAGCGGCCGCCCGGATGCCGAGCCGGACGAGCCCGAGCCGCGTGTCGCCCGCCACCGGATGCCTGCGCGGGTCGAGCTTCAGCGAGATCGCCCGGTCGGCGACCTCGCTCATCGACGCGTCCCTCCGGTCCCACTCGAGCCCGAGCCCGGCGGCCGCCTGCTCGAGATAGTCGCGGGCCCGCGCCATGTAGCCGATCGTGGCCCGCAGCCGGTCGAGGTCGAGCGGCGGTCCCGATTCGTGCGCGTTCGAGCCGTGCACCCGATACAGGCCGAGCGGCTCGTCGATCGCCACGACCGGTCCGTGGAGCGCTGCAACGTGAACGAGGTACCAGTCTGCGCCGACCGGCCCGCCCTCGGGAATCGGAGCCATCTCGCGCAACGTGCCCAGGCGATAGGCGGTTCCCCCGGAGTGCCACGGGACGTCGAACGGGAAACGCAACGTGTGCGGCCTGAGGTCACCCGAGAGGAGAGCGACGTGTGCCGGCGGCTTGAGCTCCCCGGTCGGCCTTCCGTCGGCGGACGCGACCTCCAGCCGGAACTGCACCTTCGCGAGGTCGGGCCGGCTCCGGAACGCCCCGGCGACGCGCGCCGCCGCCGTCGGGTGGAGGACGTCGTCGGCGTCGAGGAAGATCACGATGTCGCTGCGCGCGCGGGCCAGCCCCGCATTCAGTGCCGACGCCTGGCCCCCGTTCTCCTTGAGCACCGCCTCGATTCGAGGCCCGTACGAGGCGATGATCTCGCGTGAATCGTCGGTCGAGCCGTCGTCCACGACGATCACGTGCAACGGCTCGTGGGTCTGGCCGAGGGCGCTGTCGATCGCGTCGCGCAGGAAGCGGCCGTAGTTGTAGTTGTCGACGACGACGTCGACGGACACCGGTACGAGCTCGGCGCCGGAATCCGGTTGCGCGCTCACGCGGCGTTCCCCGGAAGTGTCAAGGAGACATGCCGGTACGCGGCCGTCGCGTCGCTGCGGTAGAGCAGGATGCGGACCACCACCGGGAAGCTCGGCGGTCGCACGATCCCGCCTGCGGTCCAGCGCTCGCCCGGAGCGAGCTCGATTCGCCGCTCGAACACCGTCCGGGTCCCCACCAGGGCGACGACCCGGTACGACGTCGCCTGACGCTCGCTGCTGGCGACGCCGACGATGAAGCGCGGGGTCGCCGGGCTCGTCGGTCTCGTCCACAGCACCGTGTAGCCGCTCGCCTGCCGCGAATCCACGGGAAGCCGAGCAAGCGCGAGCGCGGCGACGGCAAAGCCGGCGATCGTCATCGCCACCGCGAGCGCAGCGACGCGACCGACACCGCGATCGGGTCCTTCGAGCGGCCGCGGCGAGTCCGGATCGGGCCCGACACGTTTCCGGAAGGCGAAGCCGGACGCCGCGACCACGACACCGGCGAGGGCGACCGCCCACGAGCGCTGGGAGAGCCCCCACGGAGTCCTGTCGAGAACGACGGCAGTGACGACCGCGACCGCCAGGCTGAGGCCGAGCGCCAGCAGCACGCGCTGCGATGCCGGCCGACGTTGCGGCAGGAGCGCACACGAGACGGCATAGCCCGGCAGGACGAGTGCGAGCAGCAGGCCGGGCACGATCCGAACGGTGGTCGAGTGACTTGCCAGAACGGCGAGACATGACGCCGCGGCGACGCCGGACGCGAGCAGGAGATCAGCGCGCGGAAGGTCGAGGCTAACGCGGCGCACCCCAGAGCCTCCCCACGTCGTAGAGCGCGATGTCACCGGTGTCCACGAGCCGGTCGACATCGGGGTAGCCGTCGTACTTCCCTGCGACCCGCGCGTTGATCTCGGGCCCGGTGGGCGGGACGAAGAAGAACCCCTCCATGCTGTCGTCTCCCTGCTCGCGCCGGTCGACGACCACGTAGCGGATCCGCTCGGCCGCCATCGCCGAGACGAGGCCCGAGGTGAGGCGCGCTTCGAAGAGCACGCTCGCCGCAGCGAATGGCGCGGAGGTGACGAAGACGGTTCGACGCAACTCGGAGACGAGGACGCGCCCATCCCCTTCGGGCGCGATGAAGCGACTGTCGAGCGGCGTGACGCGTCGGGTCGCTCGTGCAAGGCCGTGACTCTGCGACTGCATCCACCCGGTTCCGGTGCTGACCCGGTAGGGAAGCGCGAGGAGCACGCGCGGCGGCCACCCGGCGGCAACTCCACCGATCGTGAGCACACCGGCGAGGAGCGCGACCCCGAGCGGAGCCCACCGCCGCCGGTCGAGAACATGCAGGGCGGCGACCGCGAGCAGGAGCGAGACGCCGATGAAGAGGAATTCCGATGCCCTGTTGGACGTCTCCCAAGCGGCGGGGACGAGGCGCATCGGCAGAATCGCCACGTAGGCGACCCCTGCTAGTGCCAGCGTCAACGCAACCGGGTGCGCGCGCAGCCGCCGGTGGGCGACGAACAGCGCGAAGCCGATCCCCGTGACAGTGATCCCCACCGAAGCGATCGCGATC
>JBGOSQ010000114.1:0-3362 GCA_041476045.1 Thermoplasmata archaeon
GCCGCTGCCCTTAACGGCGCCCGCAAGCGGAAAGGGCAATACCCTCAGTCGTCTGGGCTCCCGAGATGTCCAAGTCCTCCTCCGAGGCGATCCCGAGCGCCAACGAGAAGCCGTGGCTCGTTCCGTGCCTCCTCATCTCGAAGGGCCGGATCATGCTACCCGCCGAGGGCGGACCCGCCGTCGCCCACACTCCCGAGGGCGAACTCTACGATCTCTTCGACGTCACCGACAAGCTGATGGCGGACCACGGTCGCGTCTACGTCGTGGACCTGGACGGAGTGGACCAGGACCAGCCTCAGCTCGACTACCTGCAGGAGATCGCGCGCGGTGGCGACATCTGGGTCGACGCCGGCGTGCGGAACGCGGACCAGGCGATCGACGTGCTCGTCGCCGGCGCCCAACGCGCCGTGCTCTCGACGGCGTTCCTACGATCCGACCGGGAATTGCGTCGAGCGTGGCGCCTATCTTCCGACCTCGTCTTCGAGATCGAGGTCCGGGACAACGTCGTGGCGTCGCGGGCGCCCGAATGGACCGGACGTGCGCCGTCCGATATCGCCGCGGCGGCCCGGGAGCAAGGCCCCCGAGACATCGTACTGAGCTACCGGGAATCCCCGATCGACTGGTCGATGGCGCGCTCGGTGGCCCGCGACGGTCCGGTCTGGATCAGCGGGTCGTTCGAGCCCGCCGATGCGTCCCGGCTGCTCGAGAACGGCTGTCGCGGGGGGATCTTCCACCTCCACGAGTTCCTGTCCCACTACGAGGCCGCCCCGTCGAAGGGGTGAGCCCGCATCGGTGCGCGAGATGATGAGAACGAGAACCGGCTGACCTCATGAAGAATGATGGCCACTCAGGCAACGCGGTACGGACAAGCCCGTTCGACCCCTGTCACCGGCCGCCTTGCTGCTATGACGTTTTCCTGGCAGCCGGTTCCCCCTCCGCTCGCCCATCATTCATCCTCGCTGGTGCTCAGCCGGTTCCAGTTCTCGTCATTGGGGGAACCGTGGAACGCGTCGGACTCACTTGAGCGTCTCGTAGCGCAGGAATCGGAACCCGCGCTCGCGCCTTGCTCCGAAAAGGGCGGGTCGCGAAGGGGGCTAAGCCTTGGGGACAGGCGGAGTGGACATCCGTGCAGCCCGAGCGGGGGCGGATCCGAGAACCCTCCTGCGCGCGTCGCCATATCGCCACGTGAAAATCGTGAACTCAGCGGCGAGAACTAGCATGGCCCCCAGTAAGATGCCCGAAGGTAACCCTTCAGGAACCGGCCTCTCGCTGGCTTATGCCGATTGAGGCGCCCGGCTGACGTTCCGGCTCGGTTATTCTGCTCGTGGCGGACCGGGGCCAAACGTGAATGGATTGAGTTGACCGTTCAACACTCTCGTGCCGAGTTCTCGGAGGGAGAGCCCTTGCATCTTCCCGGTTTGGGTCACACTCGCCAGGGCGGCGGTGCGGAGCGCACCGCCGAACGTTCGGGATCCCCACGACAGTTTCCGCTTCACCGCGATGTGCGGCCGGAGCCCTTGCTCGGCGAGGTTGTTGTGGGCCGCCACCCGGTCCTCCTCCCACCACCACAACTCGTCCCAGTGCTTCGTGAGGAATTTCTGGAGCGCCTCACCCTCCCGTCCCTTCCGCTCGACCTTCAGCCACCGCCTCAGGTGAGATCGAAGGCGGCTCGCTTCCCGTTGCTTGCCCGGGCCGTCGGGGAACTTCGAAGCCGCCAAGACTCCCCGGGCGATCTTCTCCATCGTCCTCAAACCTCGATAGTCGGGGGTGTCTCCGGGGCGCTCCCACCCCTCGAAACCCTTGAGGGCGTGGCGTAGAAGGTGGACCCAGCAGCGCTGCTTTCGCCCCGAGAGCGTGTTGAACGCCGTCGCTCCGTCACAGATCAACACGCGATCCTTCCGGCGCTTCCCGAGCACTCCCTCGGGCACCGTGTGGCCCGCGGAGCGGGCCACCGTGAACAGTGCCGCCTTCGCATCCGGACTGATGAAGTCCCACAGATGGTGATTGACCCCGTCGACCCTCCATCCTGTCCAGTCCACATTGACCGACTGGCCGTGGCGCACCGCCTCTCGGATGGCGGCGTAAGCCGGCTCGAAGAGCTTCGCCGCTCGGCGGAGCATGGCATCGATCGTCCCCGAGCTCACCGTGAGCCCGTAGTCGGTGGCGAGGTGGTCCTGGAGCATCGAATGGGTCTGCCCACGGATCGACCAGTAGCCCACGAGGAAGTGAGTGCCCCAATCGAACCGCGACTTCGAGGGAGCTACGTCGGCCGCGATGCGCGCCCGACGAACCTTGTTGCACCGTCCGCACCGATAGCGGCCGATGCGGTACTTCGTCACGCGAACATGGCCAGGGACGATGGCCTCGACCGTTCGCTCGTTGATCTCGAAGGGTGCCCCCAACTCCTCGCCGCACGAGGGACAGTCCGTCAGGCTCACCTCCTGTTCCTCGTCAATCCGCGGCGGGGGAGGTCGATGGTGGGCCTCGTGGCCCACTCGAGCTCCGCGCTTCCGACGGGCAGTCTCTGGGGTCGGGGGAACATTGGGCTTCACCCAATCGGGAGGCGGAGGCTGGCGGGCTTCCAGCTCGTTCAATCGCTGCTCGAGCGCCACCAGCCTTCGATCCTGGTCCACGATTCGTCGATCCTGCTCGACGAGGCGACGCTCCCGACTCGCGTCGAGAGCGAGGTGCTCCGCCCATTCCTCCTCGGAAAAGACGACTTGGCGTGACGCTCCGAAACGGGGCACGTCATCGGGATAAAGGGTTCCCGGCTAAATAGTTCCGGGCCGCTGCGAACTGTTCACTCAGGCCGACGTCAGGCCTATCCGTGAAGGGTTACGCCCGAAGCGAGCCAGTACTGAATCACTTCCGTCGGAACATAGTTGGGGGCTTGGCTGATCGTATACAGTCGCATCGCGTTGAGGGAGGTCGAGAGCCAACCCAAGACGGCGAGATCCGCGAGGATGAACCCGGTGCGCCAAATCAGGCCACGTCTGGCTCGCTTCTCGAACTCTCGCCATTCCGGCGGCGGGTCGATCATGGGGTCTGCGGCAAGAGCATTCCGCCGGACCCTATAGTTTTCACCGTAGGTGAGGACTTGAGTGAGCGTCGAGACCGAAGCGAGTGGCCCCGATTCCGACGTGGGAGAGACGGGCCCGTCAATGGGGCGTTGCCTACCTATAGGCGAGCTGATCGCGTGGCGGACCGGGGCCTGACACGTATTGGGCCCCCGGCAGTCCCCGAGAAACCTTTTCCTATGCGTGGGAGTCCTGCGGCCTCGGGTAGGAGATGAGCGAAGCGGTCAGCGTGGTCGAGATCTCCCTCCCAGACGGCTCGCGTCGGTCGGTACCGGAGGGAACGAC
>JBGOSQ010000115.1:0-3326 GCA_041476045.1 Thermoplasmata archaeon
CCGGAGGTCCGTCGCCAGCTGGCGGAGGTGGAGCACCGCCGCGGAGATGTCGCGCCCTTGGGTCCGCTGGCGCAGCATCGCCTCCTTGACGCGAGCGAGTTCGCGCATGAACAGGGGGTTGAGGACGGACCAGAGGGCAAGGGCCGCGCGCGCGAGCACGGGTTCTGCGGCCTCCCGGTCGCCCTCGCGCGCGAGGCGTCGTCCTTCGGCGAGCGGCCCCAGAGCGGGCGCAGGTTCGCCGCCCAGCTCGCGGATGGTGCCGGCGAGCAGATCGCACTCGGCGACGAGGATCTGGGAGGTCGCCCAGTGATCCTCCAGGTCCGTCAGCTCCTGCTCGATGTGCCGCAGGCGCCGCTGCGCGCCGGCGAGATCCCCCATCGCGAGCGCCGCCCGGCAGCTCTCGAGCTCGACTTCAGGGGTCGACGTTGCGACGAGCCCCGCGATCTCGTGCGAGCGCGCGACGTCCCCCTCGAACTCCTGGGTCAGCGATGCGGCGAGATGGACGAACAGCTCGCGGTTGAGGACCTCGAGCGTCTCGCGGTCCTGCGTGAGGACCGCCTCGCGCGCGCTCTCGGCGAAGTCGTTGAGATCGATCCCCTGGCGGCGTGCCAGCTGGAGGTAGTCGTTGACCTGGCGCATGAGCCTCGGGACATCGCCGCCGGGGGGCAGGACGGGCAGTCCCGTGGGCGTATCCCCGCGTTCGACCGGCGGCGCCGTTGATGCGGGAGGGGCGCCCGACGGGAGCGGAGGGAATCGGCCGGGGGAGGCGAGGACCGCGTCGTCGACCGGCTCCACCTCGCTCGGAGGGGCGTCGACGGCCGCGAGGATCTCCCCGATCGCCTTCGCGTACTCCGGGTTCGCCTCCGAGGTTCCGGCGGCCTCTCGAACCGCGTCGAAGAGGGTTCCCGAAAGATGGCATCGCGCGCACTGGAGGGCGTCATCGGGGTTGTCGAGGGAGCACGCCGGGCACCGCGCCATCGGCGTCGCGCTCCTTTACTCCCGTCGTGCCGAGAGGAAGCGGACGGTCCCGTCCGTCCGGTACGAAGGCGATCGGATCACCGGCCGGTAACGCGTATCGCTCGCCATCGCCCGAAGACGGCGGATGCGCTCCTCGAGGGGAGGGTGGGTCGAGAAGAGGGAGGTGAACGCGCCGCCGCGGAAGGGGTTCACGATGTAGAGGCTCGACGAGGCCGGCGAGCCGAATTCCAGCGGTCGGCGCGCGTTCCGGTCCTCGAGCTTCTCGAGCGCGCTTGCGAGGGCGAGCGGGTCGGAGATCGTCGCGGCCCCGACCTCGTCGGCCCGGAGCTCCCTCGAACGGGAGATCGCGAGCTGGATCAACATCGCCGCGATCGGGGCGGTCGCGGCCGCGAGGATCAGGACGATGGGGTTGCCTCCACGCTGGTTGGAGCCGCCGCCGAACATCGACGAGTAGAACACCATCTGCGCGGCGTACGAGATCGCCCCCGCCAGCGTCGCGGCGAAGGTCATGAGGAGCACGTCGCGATCCTTCACGTGCGCGAGCTCGTGCGCGAGGACGCCGCGAAGCTCGCGGTCATCGAGCAGCCGAAGAAGTCCCTCCGTCGCCGCGACGACGGAGTGTCGCACGTCCCGGCCCGTCGCGAACGCGTTCGGGGTCTGCGAGGGGACGATCGCGAGCCGGGGAGCGACGAGGCCGAACTGGGGAGCGAGCTCGGCGACGATGCGGCCCAGGCGAGGGGCCTCCGCGGCCGTCACGATCTGCGCGTGGTTCGCCCAGAGCACGAACCGGTCGCAGTAGAAGTAGGAGACGAGGTTGAGGACCAACGAGAATCCGAGCGCGATGACGAGGCCCCCGAGGAAGGAGCCGAACAGGTAGCTGCCGAGCAGGCCCCCGACCACGACGAAGAGGGCGATGATCGTGGCGAACAGTATCGCCGTGCGTGCTCCAGCGCCCATCGCCTCCGAGTCCTCCTCGGTGCACTACGAGCCGGCGTCGCTATAAATCCATCACCGAATCGAATTCGGGCCCCATCGGCGCCAGATGCCGCCGAGCGGAGGGCGTCGGGTGGTACGTTCCGGCCCCAAAGCGGACCGCGTTGGTCCGGGTCGTCCGCGACTCGGGAGGAAGGCGCGTGTGGCAGGACCGGCATCGATACCCCCGCGATCGACCGAGCGATAGCGTCGCGTTTCCACAGCTAGGGCATCGTGGCTTCGGACCCGGAGATCGTAAGGGATCCCGCCGCCCGAGAACGAGCCCCTCCACCCGAAACGCGGCGTCCTCGGCACGACCTCCCCAGACCTCGACCGTCTCCCCGACGTTTAGACTGCGTGCCACAGGGGCAAGCGTCTTCGAGGGCTCGAACACGAGGCACTCCACGGCGGTCCCGGCCCGGTCCATCAGCTCGAACCGGACGTGCCCGCCGCGGACGTCGCGGGGCGGTGCGATGACGCTCCCCCGCACCCGCCCGGAGGCGAAGGGCTCCGAGGACCCATCGAGGAAAGTGCGCACATGATCCCCGGTTCCTTGATTCGTCCGGAAGCGCAGCCACCGGTCCACCGGTTCGGACCGGACCATCCGGGCCGCCGAGGGGAGGACCCCGGGGGCGGTCGATCGGAGCCCATAGAGGATCGGGCACGGCGTGTGCGGCGCCACCAGGAGGCGGCGCGTTCTCGGGTCGAAGCAAAGGAACAGCTTGGGGAACTTCCGTCGGGCCGCCCGGACCGACCCCGCATCGACCTCGCGGGGAAGTCGTGCCCTCGAGGGCGACCGATAGGCGATCAGCTCCCAGGTCGCGACCCGTCCCGGCCAGGCGATCGCGGCGGCCGCACCGACGAGCCCGCGCTCGGATCCACGGACCCGGTAGGTGAAGCCCGCGGAGTCGAGGAGCGATCGCACGTCCTCGACCGACACGACGGAGCGCACCGCGCGGTCGTAGAGTTCCGACGGGAGCCGACCATCACCGACCACGAGCGCCGGATCCGTCGCCGCCGCGGGCTCGGATCCTGCGAGCACCGCTTCCCAGATCGCATCGATCAGGACTTCCCGCGCCGGTGGTGGGAGGGTCCGCCCGGACGCGTGCGACCAGATCGCCCGTCCCTCGATCTCGCCGATGCGGGTGCGGCGTCCTCGCCCGACCCCTAGGCGAACGGCGAGAGCAGCGTTCCCGCGCGTCTTCCAGGGAATGTTCGGATTGAGCCGGACCAGTCGGGGCTCACCGAGGACGTCGACGTGGTGCTCGCGCGCGACGCGTACGATCTCCGTGAGCACGTGCGTGGTGCAGCCACCCGCCGGGCTATCCGTGTCGTCGATCCCGATCCACATCGCCGGTTGCGCTCAGGCGGCGGCG
>JBGOSQ010000116.1:0-3320 GCA_041476045.1 Thermoplasmata archaeon
CGACATATACCTAAACGGTATACGTATGAACATGCGGGGGAGGCGACCGGTACCTACCGAGGGCCGAGATTCTATGGCGCTTCTCTTCGGAAGCCAGGTCCGCTCGTCTATCCTCGCGGTCTTGGCGAGTGCCAACGGGCCGCTTACGGGCTACCGTATCGCCCTGACCGGCGAGCTCCCGCAGCCCAAGGTCCATGTTCAGCTTCGACGTCTCTCCAGGGCCGGAATCGTGGTTCGCAATTCCGAGGGGTGGGTTCTGGTCGATCTGCGGTTGGCAGCGCTATTCACACGCAGTCAGCGTGTGCTAGGTTGGGACGACTGGCGACAGGAGCACCACCGACGTGAGCAGTCCGGGCGGGAGACCCTCGACCAGCTGCGAAGACTGCCCCACCCGAAGCCCCCGGCAGGCTGGGTCCCAAACCACCCAGAAGCCTACTCCCGCCCCCCGCTGAAGGAACGGATGGTACGTCGTATGGGCCTCAACCAATCGCACCATGACTAGGGTGACCCGGGCGACGTTCGACCGAGCCGTCCACGTCGTTGACGAGCTCCATGCCAGAATTTCGATTCTAGGAGCGTTGCTTCAGAAAGCGATCGGACCAACACCGAAGCTGATCATCGTGGGGGGCTCTGCTATCGCGATATGGTCTAGCGGCGACTACGTCTCCAGCGACGTTGATCTCGTCGGGCCCCGCTCTCTGCTAGGGCCCGTCCTCGCTGGATGGGGGTTCGTGAAGACGGACGATCCGGACGGCCGAGTGTACTGGAGCCGCCCTGACCTTGGGCTATTGATTGACATCATCGATCGGGCCGACTATGTTGGGCACACCGAGGGACTCCTGCGATTCCAGACCCCTTACGGTCCGATACTCGTCGCGGCGGTCGAGGACCTCATTCTAAGGCGGCTCGTGTTCTGGAAGGCGGGAGGTGAGCCTGCGATGCTCGACCAGGCGGTCCGACTATTCCTTCAGAACCGGCAGAAGCTGGACCAAGAATACCTAGCCGTAATGACTCGCAGGGAGCGCATCGAGGATGCCTACCTGGAATTGGAGCGACTTGCCGATGCCGCAACGAAGCTTCCCGCTCCTCGAACGGGTCGGCGCCCTTAGCGAGCAGTTGTAATTGGAATTACAACTGGCGGATCTGCCGCAGACTCCTCATGCTCGGTCAGTGGCCGTGCGCTCCCTGCCAAAGGCTCAGGGCACTCGAGCACGGACCCTGCCCAAGTCCGAGACGGCGCGCTCATCGGACCTTTCTTGGATAGCAGGTCTGACCTACCCGTAAAACGCAGCGAGAGGATCCGTTCGATTGGCGCGGACCTCTGGGCGGAGATCTGATCCGGTCATCGGAAGATGCGCCATGCCCATACGAGTACCAGGATCGCGGTACCCCACAACGCGAAGGCGAGTGCCGCCACGACGTAGACCCGGACCGTGGAGAGGATGAGCGCCGGTTCCAGAAGCAGTAGCATACTGCCTCCGACGAAGAGCCCGTCGGCCTGCCGCATGAAGCGCGTCGCTCCCGGATGGTTCGTTTGCAGGGCCTCCATGACCAGCCAGTAGACGATGGAGCTGAGCGTGGTCAAGAACAGGCTCAGCACGATGTTGGCGAGCGTCCACTGGAACAGCACGCCGTTGACATCGCCCGAGCTCCACCGAGGGAACAGGAAGAACAGGACGAAGGTCATGATCGCCACGGAGGTCCCGGCCAGGCCGGCCGTGAGCGACCGGTTCGAGCTGGCGAGGTTGTACTGGACCGGGTCCATGGGTCGCGCGTCTCCGTCGGCGCCTGGAACTGCGGACGTGGCCGACCCGGTCGAGGCCATTAGGGTCCGATTGGCTCTCCGGTATTAATTCCGGACCCCATCGAAACGAGGTCAGTTCCGGTTCTCGGCGCCGAACGCACCGCATTGCGGGCCCGGGGGAGTTGAACCCCCCGGGCGGGCGTCGGGTAGGGGAGGACGAACCCCTTAGGGATGCGAATTCGCCGCGCCGAGGCGAGTCTTAGATTCTGAATCCGGCGGATTCGTCCCAGGAGTTTCACTCGGATGACCGAGCCGGCTCCCGCCGGCGTGCTCGAGAGGCCAGCGAGCCGGGACGATCCAGGCCGAGGGATCGTCGCAAGGGCTCTAGCGGTCGTCGAAGCTCGGCGAGGGGGTCTACGAACCGGTATCGTCGGGAACGGGTCCGTCCCCTCGCTTGCAGAAGGGCGAGCCCGACCAATCGGTTGAGATGAGTGCGAATGGTCTGCTCTCCTCTCGACGGAATCCATGCTCGGGCCAAGCCAAGGTCGAACCACGTCCGTTCGGTGAACGCGCGCACCAGAAGCCGGTGGGCGAGCGGATCCAGTGTCGAGCCTACGTCGTGCTCCCGGAACCACTGGCGGGCCTCCTCGTACGCGGTTCGAACCGCCTCAGCGAAATAGGAGAGCAATACCGAGTAGTCGGCGGACGCGTCCGTCCAACTGAGGACGCGATAGTAGGACTCTGGGAAACGCAGGAGCTCGACCTCGAGGCGAGTTCGATACGCGTTTTCCAGACCGTGATTCTGCAGGTAGGCGTGGAACAGTACGCGGCCGGTTCGTCCGTTTCCCTCGGTGAACGGGTGGATGCTCTCAAACTCGTGGAAGAAGATCGCGCCCGCGACGAGAGGCGAGAGCGCCGTCGCTTCTTCATTCAGCCATTCGAGGAGCGAGTTCAGCTCGTCCCGTATCTTCTCGGGTGGACAGGTGATGAACAGCTCCTCGCCCTTGTCCGAGTAGATTGCGCCTTCGTGGTCCCGGAGCCTCCCGGGCTTCGCCTTTCGATCGACCTTCGATAGGAGAGCCCGGTGAACCCGGGTCAGGGTCGTGAGGGTCCACGGCGGGACCAACTCGTCCGGAAGGAGCCAGAGAAAGAGATGATTGACGATCTCTCGTGACGGCGGCGGGGCGTTGAGCGGCGAGTTCCCCTTGAACGAGGCCCGGGCGACCGATCGCACCTCCTCGAGATTGAGCGGGCTCCCTTCGAGACGGACCGAAGAGAACACGTTCGAGGCGACGACGTCTTGGACGCGCTCTTCGAAGTCGGTGGGAGAGGCGACATACTGCCCGAGTTCGCGGTCGAGTGCGGCGATGCTCCGGAGTTGCTCTTCAGCGCCCTTTGGGAGGCGGATCCTCGGTGAGAACGGGACCTTTCGACGGTGGCGGACCGGGATAGGGGGCGAGTAACGATCGAAATCGGCCGGGTTTATTGTCATAATCAACTATAACAATTCAGTAGCTTAAAACTCCTTCCTGGGAGCGCGCGGTGCGCTTTCAACCACGGAAGTGGGGCACATCGA
>JBGOSQ010000117.1:0-3226 GCA_041476045.1 Thermoplasmata archaeon
AAACGCCAGCTCGCCGAAAGCCTCTCGACCCGGCTGCTCGAGGCCGAGGTCAGACGCGCGGAGCGCGAAGCCCAGGCGCCCCAAGTCACCGGCGGCGGCGACCCGGGGCTGCATGAGGAGATTCGTGAACTCAAACGTGAACTCATCGACGTCAGAGGGCGGAGCGAGCCCACGCCGCGCGAAAGGGAGCTGGCGGGCCAGCTCGCGCTGCTCCAGGAGGAAAAGCGTCTCGGCCAGCTCGCCGGCCTCCAGGCCGGATTCGAGCGGAAGTTCGACGAGCTCCGGCGTGAGCTGACCCACCGCTCGCGGTCGATGGACGACGTCGTGGTGGGGGAGGCCGACGCGAGCACCGCGATCAAGGCCGACGCCAGCAGGAGACTGGTCCAGGAGGTCGGAGACCGGGTCGCTGCGGCGCCGCGGCTCGGATCGACCGTGTCCAAGATCCTCGACTCCCCCGGCGTGAGCCACGCGCTGGTCGACCGAGTCCGGGGCGTGTTGGCGTCCCCCGAGGAGCTGGCGGGAGTCGGCCAACCGCCGAGCGACGAGGATCTTCTGCGAGCCGCGGCGGCGCTCGAGGCCCAGGCCCAATCCGACGCGCCCCGCGCCGAGCCCGAAGGGCCCCCGCCGCTCCCGGTGCCCGGCGCGGAGCAGCGCCGGCTCTACCGGCCGCCGGCCCCCGCGGAGCAGCCGAGCATGGGGAGGGCGATGTGACGCCCGAAGTTCCGGCCGAGGGCGGAATCGTCGGCATCCTCCAAGGGCGACCGCTCGTCCGCCTCGCGTTCTCCCGGGCACAGGAGGAGTGGGGTCGCATCGACGACGCCCTCGCGCGGGTCTCGGCGCTCGAGGTTCGCGTGGCCGCGCTGGAGGCGCGGAAGGCGCGCCGTCCCCGAAAGCGGCCGGCGTCGGCCGTGGAGCGCGAGAGGTAGACAGTGTGGGCCTGGTCGACCGGCGGGCCACCGCGGCGCGAGTCCAGCCCTGGCGCTGTCGTGTCGGCCGTCCAGGTCTTCATCGCCGAGAAGGACGGGGTCCTCGCGGCGACCATCAAGTCGCGGGTGGCCTTCACGATCGGCCGGAGGCTGAGCATGCCCCACGTCCGAGTCGACGTCGAGGTCCGGAAGGTCCCCGCGCCGTTCGTCGTCGTACAGATCGTCCGCGGCGACGACTACTCGAGCGCGCAGCTCGCCCGCGAGCTGGCGGCCGAGGTGACGGAGTACGTCCGCGCCGCCCTCGGACAGTCGGCGGGGGATTCTATATCGGTCGGTCCGGCGTGAGAGGGCTCGTGCCCGGTCCCCTTCTCGGTCTGCCCCGCTTCCGCGACCTTCTGACCACGCCGATTCCGCCGACGACCGACTTTCGAGGAGTCAGGCCGGCCACGCCATGGGAAGCTCGGTTCAAGGACGCGCGGGTTCTAATGCCGCCGCCGTCGGGGCTGCCCGCTTTACAGGGACCGCCGACTGGTCGGCCCGTCCCGCTGGTGGCCTCCCCCCGCTCGGTGGCTCTCCGGCAGGCAACCCCCCCGCGCATGCCCAGCGGCGGACACAACTCCGGGGCTCGGCTGATCTCAAAGTTTTCGGAGCAGGCCAAAGGGTTTCGATTGGGCTCGGGCAGCGTTGCCCCTGTCCCTGAGCCGCCGCGACGCCCTACCTTCCTGCCTCTGGCGCACACGACGAAGCACTCCGACGGCCAGGCCGGCCCGGCGAAGCACGATCTGGCGTTGTCCGGCCAACTCGAGTCGGGTGCCCCGACGCAGCTCTACCCGGACGGGAGCCCCGTCGAGAACGGCGGCGTCAGGTATCGGGACGGGTCCGTCTACCGCTTCGCGTGATCCCCAGTCAGCGGGAGAGGCCGGAGCGTCAGGGCCGCCCGTATTCCGCCTTGAGCATCCCCTCGAAGTCCGCCCCGGCCAACGTCTCGACTTGGTCGGCGAAGTAGCTGAAGAGGCCGCGACGAACTCGCTGATCGCTGGGCTTCAACTCAAGCGGCTTCAGGCGGAGCAGCCTGCCCTGAAGCTGAAGCAGGTTCATCATCGAGAGGGAGAGTCCCATCAGGGGCATCGACCCCCCGTAGTAGAGGAGGACCTCGATCTCCTGCTCGTGGCCGGGTGGCTCCCCAGATTTGTTCTTCGGAATCGGCCAGGGAGTGATGTAGGCCTTGGCGAGAAGCGATCCGTCCGCGTCGTGGAGAACGATTCGGCGCACGTAGTACGGGGCCTCTCCCAGCCTCTCCTTCGCGGCAACAGCAATCGCATGGTCGACCTCCGCCATTTCCGATCAGCCTCTCGGCTCCGTGCCACCAAGACCCGCCAAGAATAAAGCCCCCCTCCCCGAATCCATATCGGGGATCTCCCCTTGCCTTACGCGTCGGCGCGCGAGGCCGGAGCAGCCTCTCGAGGCCCTACCGGCGCGGCGCACAGACTCCCTGAGGAGGGACCGCGATGAGGCGGGTGACCGCGGAGCGGACGTCCTTCGGATGTCCGTCTATCCCTTCGGGCGAGGATCTCGCCGCTTCCCGCGTTTGGTGCTTGCCGACCGAGCCCTCTCGATCTCGAACACGATTACCAGGACGGCCGCCGCCGCAAGCAAGAGGGTACTCTCCGCCGCCAAGAACGCCGTGTCGTCCGGGGTGAAGTTGTCGGCACGGTACCGCAACCAAGCCCAGAGCGCAACACCCATGAGAAACACGACAAACACGTACACGGAGTACGCTGCGACCGCGAGGATCGTGAGGCGCCACCGGCGCGGGTGGACGGTCGTCCCCGGCCCGTCGCCCTGAATGGTCGCCGACGAACCCGATTCCTTCGGGGGGGCGGTATCCAAGGACTACCCCCGCTCAATCTTGAGCCTGACTCGGATCTGGACCTTCCCGCTCGTGAACACCCCTACGCGAAGAACGACGTAGTACTCCTCGTCCTCGGTAACCTCGAGTCGATCCGTGTAGCCGCGCTTGTCCGTGCCGAACTCGAACCCGAAGGCACCGGCCTCGGACCCGCGGGCCTCGTAGTACTCGTCTCGGTTGAAAATCCCCGCGTAGAACTTGTCGTCTGCGCGGCAGGAGAGGGTCACCTTGTCCCCCTCTCTGAGGTCGTACGGGTCGCTGTGCCACTCCTCGCCGGAGTCGAGCTCGACCTGGAACGAATTGGTACCGGCAGGGGTGTACCTAGCCAACGACGCGAAAACGGCTCAGACCTACTTGGAGGTTCCTCTAGCCCGGTTCGAGGACCGCGGCG
>JBGOSQ010000118.1:0-3225 GCA_041476045.1 Thermoplasmata archaeon
GCACCACCGAGGTAGAGCCCGATCATCGGCGTCGCGACCAGGAGCATCGTGATGCCGGAGTTGTCCGGCGTGACGATCATGCCGAAGACGAGGGCACCGATCACGGCGGCCCGCCAGTGTTTCCGCCACGCCGAGGCGCGGACGAGCCCCAGGCGGGTGAGCGTGTAGACGAAGACCGGCAGTTCGAAGACGATGCCGAACGCGAGCGAGTAGAGGAGGACGAAGGTGACGAAGTCCTGCACGCCCAGGACGGGCGCGAGATCGAGGGCCCCCACGTAGAGGAACAGGAGTCGGAAGGTGAGCGGCGTCAGGAAGAAGATCCCGAGGAGGGTCCCGGTGGCGAAGAGGAGCGTCGCGGGGATGCCGATCTGCCGGATCAGCTCGCGCTCGTTGTGGCGGAGGGCGGGCACGAGGAACGCGCCGACCTCGTGGACGATCCACGGCATCCCGAGGATGACGGTGAGGAGCGCGCCGATCTCGAGCTGGGCGACGACCGAGTCCCCAACGTGGTAGTTGATGAGCTGGACGTTCGGCGGTAGCGTCACCGCGACGAGCGCCCGGAAGACCTGGGCCGTGACGTTGTAGAACAGGTTGGGCACGGGATAGGCCAGGGGAACGGTCGCACCGAACAACGAGACCCCGATGGGCTGGAGCCGGAAGGTGACCAGGAACCCGAAGAGCGGTCCCAAGACGATCGCGATGCGGACCACGCGGCGCCGCACCTCGGCGAGGATCCCGAGGATCCGTTCCAGTTCCTGCATCGTTCACCCGGCGCGTCCCCCCCGCGTTGGCCCCGCGGGCCGTACGACCGGTACGGGGCGGCGAGAGCGCATCGAGAACGTCGCGGCGTTCAACGCGAACCGGCCGGGGTCGCCGCCGGTGGAGCTGCGGCCGCCGCAGCGGCCTGTTCGGCCTTCATTTCGCGGTCGACCTCGGCGCGGCCCTTCTTGAACTCACCGAGCGATCGGCCTAGGGCGTGCGCCAGCTGCGGGATCTTGGACGACCCATAGAAGAGCACCGCGACTACGATCGCGATGATCAACCAGTCATCGAGGGAATCGAACATCTCTGTGGCCTCGGCGCGACCACCGATGGATGGGGGATATGGCGTTCGTACGGGAAGGTTCGACCCGTACGAATCGTTCGTACCCGGAGTATAAAAACTGGGTCACGGCGCCTGGACGAGGATCGTCTCGCTGCCGGCGGAGACCGCGCGGTCGAGGGCGACCTGGGCGAGGATCGACATCGACGTCGCACCGCGCTGGAGCGCTCCCAAGGCGGCCGGGAGGCCGGTCTTTCGCGAAGGGCCCTTCACGTGGGCGAGTGCCGAGCGCGCGGATTCGGCGAGTCGGGTGCACTCCGCGTACGCATCGCACGCCTGCGAGAGCGACGGGCGCATCACCGAATCGACGACCGCCTTGAGACCGGTCTTGAACTCGCCCAACATCACCGTGAGCCCGCCATCGAGGGATTTCGCCGGCGGAGCGCGGTTGAGCTCCTGCGCGATCTCGGCCAAGAGGACACTCAGCTCCTCGAGCGCGTGGACGACGACGCGCCATTCCAGGAGCTGGCGGGGATCGGGCGAGCCGATGCGGCGTGCGAGCGACCAGTCCCGGCTCGCGAGGAACAGCTGGCGGACCAGGAGCGCGAGGACCTTGTTGCCCTCCTCCGCAAGCCCGCCGAGCCGTCGCGACCGGGCACGGTGCCCGATGAGCCCTTCGGACTCCTCGAGGAACGCGACCAGGATCATCTTCATGCGCTGGACCAGCTGCGGCAGGCCGTACTTCGACGGATCGACGAAGTTCTGGAGAACGACCCGGTTCGGCTCCTGCGCCACGATCGAGACCCCGAGGAGGCCCCGCGCGGCCTGGTGGAGCTCCTCGATTCGCTCGGCGTTGAGCGGCTGCTCGGTCCGGATCTCGATCGCATCGTGGCCGACGCGATACGCCCCGACGACGAGCCTCTGCAGGACCCCCGGCGTGTCGAACGAGCGCGCTTGGACCAGGTACGGCGCTCCGGCCGTGGTCGCCCCGGGGAGCGGGGCCGGCTTGAGATAGAGGGTTCCGTCGTCGTTCTGGTCGAAGACGATGAGGTCGCCCGGGCGTAGGTTCATCGCCTCGGCCCACGGTTTGGGTAACGTGACCGCGATGGAGGAGTGCCCGGCCTTCAGGACGCGTCGCTCGCGGCTCGGTTGACCCCAAGACATCTCGGTTACCGAACCTCTTACGAGGTCCGTAGCTTGGGAGCCGGTCCCCCTTCTTAAGGGTGCGCTCGGCGACCGGCTCAGGAGTGGCCGCGAGACGTCGGCGGCGTCCCGGAACCCGCCGGTTCGGGGTAGCCGAGCCGCTCGGGCGGCATCTCGTCGTGCGCGCCCCGGCGACGACCGATCACGAAACCGAGGACGAGGGCGAGGACGACGAGGCCCGCGATCGTTCCCCCGATGATGAAGACCGCGGCGCCGGGGGGCTCGGACGTGGGGCCGGAGCTCCCGGGTTCCCCCGATCCGAGGAAGCCGCGCATGCCGGCCTGGAAGTGTCCTGCGACGAGGCAGACGTATTCGTACTCGCCGAAGGGCGGGGCGACGAACGTCGCCGAGAACTGCGCCTGGCCGGCCGGCACCGTCACGTTGACGAGGGGAGGGTGCGCGGCGAAGAACTGCTGCAGATCGCCCGTCGTATTCGCGTCGGTGAACGCGAACTCGGCGACCGAGGAGAGCGTGAAGGTGTGCTCGACGTCGTCGGTCTGCACGACGGTCACGGTGACGGTCGCGCCCGGGGTCACCTGGTCGGTCGAGAGCACGTAGGTGAACGCGGAGCCGACGGTGACCGTGAGGGTGTTGCTCCCGGCCGCGGGCCGCTGGCTCGGGAGGACGTTCGAGGCCTCGGCGACGCCGAACCCCGTGAGCACGACCGAGAGGGCGGTGAAGAAGGCGATCGTCGCCCGGTACGGAACACGACGGGCCATCCGAGAGTCACCGTACGCCGGGGGGGCCGGCGGGGGCGCGAGGGGGAATCTCGTTCAAAGGTGTTCCGTACGTATTTCGCGGGCTCACGGCGATTCGGATGCGGGACCCGGAGGCGGCTTCGCGTACGTACGGCTTTGGGACTGATTCGAATCTCCCGGGTCATCCCGGGCGATCCGCGCGGTCCCTCCCTCTCCCTCCGCTCCGCTCGTGCCCGTCCGACTGCTCGGGCGGGTAGAGGAGCCTCACCGCATCATCGGAGA
>JBGOSQ010000119.1:0-3089 GCA_041476045.1 Thermoplasmata archaeon
GAAGACGACGGGCGCGCTCTTCCAGACGGCGTTCCGGGCGATCGCGCCCCAGTACCCGGACATCACCTCCGACGAGCGGCTCATCGACAACATGTGCATGCAGCTCGTCAAGAAACCGGAGGAGTACGACGTGATCGTCACGACGAACCTCTTCGGCGATATCCTCTCCGACCTCTGTGCCGCACTCGCGGGCGGCCTAGGAGTCGCCCCGGGCGCACTCTACGGCGAGACGATGGCCGTCTTCGAGCCCGTCCACGGCTCCGCGCCCAAGTACGCCGGTCAGGACAAGGCGGACCCCGTGGCCGAGATCCTGTGCCTCGAGCTCCTCCTCCGTCACATCGGCGAGCGCGAGGCGGCGGACCGCGTCTTCCGCGCGGTCTGGGAAACGATCGCGGAGAAGAAGGTCGTCACCTACGATCTCGCGCTCCCTGGGTACACCCAGCACCCCGTCCCGCCCTCCAGCTGCTCGGCGATGGCGCGGGAGATCGGGCGGAAGGTGCCGCTGGTCGATCTCAGTCAGCCGTGGCCCACGTTCGCGCCGACCGGGACCGCGCCGTCCACCCTCGACGCGAGCCTCGAGACGTAGCCCGGGGCTACTCGCCCAGGACCTTCACGACGACCCGCTTGCGCCGCCGACCGTCGAACTCCCCGTAGAAGATCTGTTCCCACGGCCCGAGGTCGAGATCCCCGGCCGTTACCGGCGCCACCACCTGATGTCCCAGGAGGAGGTTCTTCAGGTGCGCGTCGCCGTTCGACTCGCCGGTCCGGTGGTGCCAGTAGTCCGCCGGCGGCGCGAGGCGGTCCGCCCAGGTCTCGATGTCGTGGAGGAGGCCGGGCTCGTCGTCGTTGACGTAGACCGACGCGGTGATGTGCATCGCCGAGACGAGGACGAGCCCCTCGCGGACGCCGCTCGCGCGAACGACCGCCCGGACGCGCTCGGTGATGTTGAGGAACTCGTGGGCCTTCTTCGTCTCGAACCAGAGGTACTCGGTGGCCGTCGTCATGCTCGGGCGCCGCGAGCGCCACGGCAGGTTTATCTTGGGCGCCTCCCGGTCGTACGCCAGAGGGACCGTGGCCGAGCCGCGAGCGGTGCGCATCTCCCGGACGGTTGCCGCACCCGGCGAGGAGCGGCGAACCTCCTTCGCCGGTGGTTGGGTCCCGAATCGCGCGGCCGAAGTGCGGGCCGGTCGCGTCTTCGGCCTCTTCGTGGTCGGGATCCTCACGATCTACTTCCTGTTCATCGTCATCGCCGAGACGGGTGCGGGCGTGCGGGCCGCGCCGACGGCGTGGATCATCTTCACCCTCCTCGCCGTCGCGCTCGCCGGCAGCGGATGGACGATCACGTTCGGAAGGACCCCGCGGGGGGCGCAACGGCGGGAAGGCGACATTCTCGTCCGCGAGCGGATCGGCCGGGTCCGTCGGTTCCCCGTCGAAGCCGCGGCGGCCCCGAAGGTCCTCCAGCGCTTTGACGGCGGGATCCTAGGACCGCAGCCCACCGAGGTCGTCGAGATCGCGACGCGCGAGCGGGTCTACCGCACCTACATCGTCGGCGAGCGCTTCTTCGAGTCGCTCGCGGGCCGCTGACGGGCCTTGGGCCTATTCGAGGAGATCCTCGAGCTCGCCGGCGACCAGCGTGAGGAGCTGGTCCAATGCCCGGTTCTTGAGCTCGGTGATCTGGCCGCCGTCCGTCTCCAGACGCGCGAGGAACTCATCGCCGTCGCGGAGGAACGAGAGGGAGAGGATGTGGCGGCGCACGTCCCCGGTCCGCGCAGGAGGCGGGGGCGGCGTCGGGGCGGGCGCGGGGGTCGACTTCGCTTTTGGTCGCGGCGCGGCCTTCTTCGCAGGGCGCGGCGACGGCTTCGCGGCCTTCCGCGGTGGGCTCTTCGTGCGGGCCTTTTTCGGTGCCGGGCGCGCGGGTCGGCGCGGCTTGGCTCGGGCCGCCGGTCGGCGGGCCGCACTCTTCTTTGACTTCGAACCGGACGTCACCGAGAGACCCTCGTTTCGGGCCCCACCAGCGCCCCCTATTTAGAGGTATGGACCGCGACGATTTTCCTCGCGCCGGTGCGATGCCGTTCCCGCCCAAGCGGCTATACGAAGCGACGCGCGTGGGCCTCCATGGCCCTGATCTCCGAGGCGGTGCGCTCGATCCGGGCCAGGACGCTCCCTCGATGAACCGGGCCCAGTTCCTCTGGCTCCTGTCGCTCTCGCTCGCCCTCGTCTTCCTCGCCTTGCAGCCGCTCGCGAGCTTTGCGATCTTCGGCTCCGACACCGGCGAGTACTTCCGGCTCACCTCGGACGTCGTCACGACGGGACACGTGCCGCTCGCCAACTACGACGGCTGGGGGTTCGCCTACCAGGACTTCCCCGGGATCTTCCTCGTCGCGGCGGCGACGTCGCAGGCCGCGGGCGCCGACCCGCTCTCGGCGCTAACGACCGTGATCCCGGTGCTCTCGGTGCTATCGGTTCTCCCGCTGTTCCTCCTCTTCCGTCGGTTCTTCCCGAACGACACGATCGCGATCCTCGGCGCTGGCTTCTCCACGGTGGCGATGCCGCGGTTGTTCTCGCTCGCGCACCCGGCCCCGCTCGCGCTGGGAGACCTGTTCGTCGTCGCGGGACTCTGGATGTTCGTCGAGGGGCGTCGCGACGTACGCTGGTACGTCCCGCTGGGGATCACCTCCGCCGCGCTGATCGTCACCCACCACCTATCGAGCTACTTCCTGCTCGTCGGGATCCTCGGCGGTCTCGTGCTCTTCGAGCTTTGGCGACCCGGACGATGGAGCCGACGCTTCCCGCTTCGGGAACTCGCGTTCGCGCTCGCCTTTCTCCTCGGCCTGATCGCGTACTGGTTCGAGTACGGCGCAGCGTTCCGGGAGGTGGCTCTCCAGGGGCTCCCGTCGACCCCATGGATCGGCGCGGGTCCGCTCGCCCTGGCGGCCATCCTCGGCATCGTCGGCCTCGCCTCGCTTCTCCGTGTCCGTCGGGCGAGCGCGCGGCCCCACCCCGATCGGATCGTGCGCCTTCCGACCGATCGCGCGGTGGCGCGCGATCTCGTGATCCTCGCGGCCGGCGTGTCGATCGGGGCGGCGGGC
>JBGOSQ010000120.1:0-3080 GCA_041476045.1 Thermoplasmata archaeon
CGAGATCAAGAAGGGCGATGTCGCCGAAGGTTTCAAACAGGCCGAAATTGTCATCGAGCGCTCGTTCACGACGCGCCCGGTGCGCATCTCGACGCGCGCCATGTCGCCCTTTTCGAAGAGCGCGCGCACCCCCTGGGCCTCGACCGCCGGTACGCCCAGGTTGATGCAGTTGCGGAAGAAGATGCGCGCGAAGGAGTCGGCGACGACGGCGCCTACGCCCGCCGCTCGGAGCGCAGCGGGGGCCGCCTCGCGGCTCGAGCCGCTCCCGAGATTGGGACCGGCGACGATGATGTCGCCGGGGAGCGCGTTCGCGGCGAACTCGGGGAGCGCGATCTCGAAGACGTGCTTCTTGAGCTCGTTCGGGTCGAGGACGGTGAGGTACTTCCCGCCGATGATGCCGTCGGTGTCGACGTCGGCGCCGAGGACCCACACCCGGCCGCGGATCACGTCCTGCATCGAGCGACCCCCTAGGCGAGCTCCCGCGGATCGGCGATCTCGCCGGCCACGGCGGCGGCGACGGTCGCCGCGGGCGACATGAGGTAGATCCGGCCCTCCTTGGGGCCCATCCGGCCCGGGAAGTTCCGATTCGAGGAGGAGGCGCACACCTCGTCCGGTGCGAGGATCCCCATGTTCCCGCCGAAGCAGGCGGAGCAGCTCGAGTTCGTGAAGACCGCACCGGCCTCGGTGAAGATCTCGAGGAGACCTTCCTTGAGCGCCTGGTTGTAGATCCGCGTCGACGCGGGCGAGACGATGTAGCGCACCCCCGCGTGGACCTTTCGGCCTTTCATCAACGCCGCCGCCTCGCGGAGGTCCTCGATGCGGGCGTTCGTGCAGGAGCCCAGGAAGACCTGGTCGACCTTGACGTGCTCGCGGACGACGTCGGGCAGCGGGCGGACGTTGTCCGGCGAATAGGGGCAGGCGACCATCGGCGGCATCCCCTCGACATCGATGTCGACCACGCGCTCGTAGTGCGCGTCGGCATCCGGGAGGATGGGGTGCATGGCGTGCTTCGCGGTCCCTTCGAGATAGGCGAACGTCTTCGTGTCGGGGGCGATCATGCCGCACTTTGCGCCCATCTCGGTGGTCATGTTGCAGAGCGTGAACCGCTCCGGCATCGAGAGGGCGTCGATCGTGGGGCCGGTGAACTCGATCGCCTTGTACGCGGCCCCGCTCGTCTTCACCTCGCCGACGACGCGCAGGATGAGGTCCTTTGCGGTGACGCCCGGACCCAGCCGTCCCTTGACGCGGATCTGGATCGTCGGCGGGGCCTTGAGCCAGAGGCGGCCCAGCGCGAGGACCGCTGCCATCTCCGTAGGTCCGATCCCCGAGGCGATCGCTCCGACCGCGCCGAGCATGTTCGTGTGCGAATCGGTTCCGACCGCGAGATCGCCGGGGACGACCCAGCCGTCCTCGGCGAGGACCTGGTGGCAGATCCCGTGGTTGCCGACGTCGTACATGTGCGGGAGATGATACTCCGCAGCGAATTTCCGGAGGATGCGGTGGATGACCGCCGCGCCTTCCGTCGACGCGGGGACCCAGTGATCGATCGCGATCACGACACGCTCCGGGTCCCAGACCTTCTCCGCCCCCATGGAGCGGAACGGCTCGACGGTCTGGGCGCCCTGTTCGTGCATCATCGCGAGATCGACGCGTCCCTCGACGATCTGGCCCGGAACGACGTTGTCGAGCCCGGACACCCGGGAGAGGATCTTCTCGGCGAGCGTGTGACCGTGCAGCGTTGCGTTCATGTTGCTTCCGTGGGGATCTTGAGGTGGGCGACGAGCTTCCAGAACTCCGCGTCGGAGATCCCAGGGTGCTCGTAGAGCTCGCGGTACTCGGCGAGGAACGCGACGAGGTGGTCCTTCGTCCGCGCCTCCGTGCTCTCCTTGATCGTGCGGAGGAGCTCCGCCAGTTGCGCCTCGGACGGGGCGGCGCGGCGCTCCTTGAGCTTCTCGACCAGCGCGGCCTTCCCGGTGTGCTTGCCCAGGATCATCTGCCGCGTGCGACCGACGACCTCCGGCTGCAGCGGTTCGTAGGTGAGGGTGTGGGCGAGGATGCCGTGCGTGTGGATCCCGGCCTCGTGGGAGAAGGAGTTGTACCCGACCAGCGCCTTGTTCGCGGCGAGCGGGACGCCCGAGAGATCCTCGACGAGGCGGGAGAGCTCGTAGAGGCGATCGGTCTTGAGTCCGGTGCGAACGCCGTACAGGGATTCCAACCCGACGACGACCTCCTCGAAGGCGGCGTTGCCGGATCGCTCGCCGAGCCCGTTGACGCACGTGTGGGGGGCGTTGACGCCTTCCTCGAGCGCCGTGAGGGTGTTCGCGACCGCGAGCCCGAAGTCGTTGTGGCAGTGAACGGACCAATCGGCGGGCTTCACGCGCCGCTTGAACTCGCGCAGGAACCAGCGGAACGTGAGCGGGGTCATGATCCCGACGGTATCCGATACGACGAGCCGGTCGGCGCCCGCCTGCTGGACGGCCGTGTAGAGCCGTTCGACGAAATCCATCGGCGCACGGACGGTATCCTCGGTCACGAACGCGACGTGGAGCCCCGCCGATTTCGCGCGTTCGACGGACCGCACGGAGGCCTCGAGGACCTGATCCTGGGTCATCTTGAGCTTGTAGCGCAGGTGGACCTCGCTCGCGGCCACGAAGATCGCGATGTGCGAGGCGCCGCTCGCGATCACCGCGTCCACGTCGCCGGGGACGGTGCGCCCGGCCGCGAGGATGTGGGCCTTGAGCCCTGCCCCCGCGACCAGCTTGACCGCCCGCATCTCCTCGTCGGAGACGACGGGAATGCCCGCGTTGATCACGCCGACCCCGATCTCGGCGAGGAGCGTCGCGACGCGGAGCTTCTCTTCCGGGGTGAAGTGGACCCCCGGCATCTGTTCGCCGTCACGGAGCGTCTCGTCCCAAAAGGTGATGGTCGACGGGAGGTGGCGCTCGGACGCCGTCTCGGCGTGATAGTTCTCCACGAGCGCCGCGTCGCCCATCTGACGGTGTGAGACGAGGGCGTATCAGATAACCTTTGTCCGGTTGTCGGCAGGCGGTACGTTAGCGTACCCCGATTCTCGGTCGGCG
>JBGOSQ010000121.1:0-3075 GCA_041476045.1 Thermoplasmata archaeon
GGCGAGAGGTTGATCACGCCGTTCGAGATGACGGCGTCGAAGCCTCCATCCTCGGCGGGGACATCTTCGATGTACCCCTTCCGGAACCCCAGTTTCTGGAACCCGCCCCGCGCCGCGAGCCCGTCGGCCTTCGCGCGCTGGGCCTCCGTCATGTCGACCCCCACGACGCTCCCCGTTCCACCGACATACCCCGCCGCGACGAACGAGTCCATTCCCGAGCCGCTGCCGAGGTCGATCACGTTCTCCCCGCGCTGCAGGGATGCGAGGCCAAAGTGGTAGCCGACGCCGGCGAAGGAGGCGATCGCGGGTGCCGGCACCCGGCCGAGTTCCGAGGAGAGGTAGCCGAGTCGCTTCGCGAGGGGCCGGCCCAGCTCAAAGTGAAATCTCCCCTCGGGAGCGAGGGCCACGCGACGGTACATCCGCTTGACCTTCCCCCGGAGCTCGGCTTGATCGACGGCGCGCGCACGAGTCGACATCGGCCCTTCCAGCCGCCGGGGCCACAAGGAGGTATCGCATCGCCCGAGTCCAGCGACCGCATCGATTCCGACGGCGTGGATCGTTACGGGAGAATGGGCCCGGGAAGCGGCGGCCGGCCGATGGCGCGAGGGTCTATCGCGGATCCATTCCCATCGTGCGAAGCATCTTCTTGAAGCGGGGGTCGAGTCGGATGCGTTCGAACCAGACGGAGAGCAGCGTCCCTGGCTGGTGCGGCCCCTCCTCTCGAACTCCTCTCTCGAGCCACTCGAACGCCTGGTCGAAGTCCCCGGAAGTCGCGTAGACGCCGGCGATGGCCGTCACGAACGGCCCGCCCTGTTTCGCTTGGCTCAGCAGGTCGGACAGGATCTTCGCGGCTTCGTCGGTCCTTCCCACCTGCGAGTACCCCCAGGCCAGGTCCCCCAAGACCAGAGGGTTCGTTCCGCCGGCGAGCGAATTCGCCGTCTGCAGCTCGGCCAACCCCTCCTCCAACGAACCGTTCTTGATGTAGGCGACCCCCAGGTCACTGTGGAGGTCCGCCCGGTCTCGGTCGGCCTCGATGGCGTTCCGGAAGTAGGAGATCGCCTTGTCGTACTCGCCGGCGTCGAGATATCCCACTCCCACCCGGTCCATCGCCGACGCCGCCAGCGGATCGAGCTCCAGCGCCTGGTGCGCGTGTTCCATCGCTTCTCTTGGCCTTCCGGTAAGACGAAGGACCTGACTATACCGGAGGTGAGCGGCGGAGAGGCTCGGGTTGAGCTCGAGCGCCTTCCGGCTCTCCCGTTCCGCGTCTTCCCACTCGCACTCGTGGATGGACAAGGAAGCCAGTGCGTCATGGGCCTCCGCGGAAAGAGGCTCCAGCCTCAAGGCCCGCAACGCCGATTCCTTCGAACGTCGGAGGCCATCCCCCTCGGGGTCGAATCCCGAATCCACCAGCCAATGCAGGCCGATGGACATGCCGGCATGCGCGGCGGCGTACTCCGGATCCTTGCCGACCGCGTCGCGGAAGCACTCGAGCGCCCGACGGATCTCCTCCTCGTTGTTGGCGCGGTTCAGGTCCACTCGACCCTTCAGATAGAGTTCGTACGCTTCGGACTTCGTCCTCGGCGGGTGCGCCGTTTGCGTCAAGGCCGGTGCATGGAGCCGGTCCTTGAGCGACTCGAAGACCCCTCTGGCGATGTCCGCTTGGACCGCAAATATGTCGTCGAGCTCCCGGTCGAACGTCATGGCCCAGACATGGCTCTCGGACCCCACGTCGATCATTTGGGCGGTCACCCGCAGGCGGTTTCCCGCCTTCCGTACGCTCCCCTCCAGGATCGACGAGACCCGCAGCTCCGCGCCGATCTGGGCGACCCCCTTCGAGGTGGACTTGTAGGGCATCACCGACGTACGCGCGATGACGCGCAGCTCCCTCAGCTGGGAGAGCACGCTGATGAGCTCCTCCGTGAGCCCGTCCGCAAAGTACTCGTCCTTCGGATCGGGGCTGATGTTGGAGAACGGGAGGACGGCGATGCCGCTCGGTCCCAGGCCCGCCGTCGGGGGCTCCGGGACAGTCCAGGGGAGAACGACTCGGTAGACGTCCATCGGAACCTCCACCCCCTTCAGCGCCGTCGGCGCGAGCTTCTCGAGCTTCTCGGGGATCTTGTTGCGGACCTGCTCCTGGACCGCGCCCGATACGCAGATCCCCCCGGGCTCTGCGAGGGGCTCCAACCGGGCGGCGATGTTCACGGCGTCGCCCAGCAGGTCGTCGGCGCGCTGCACCACGTCCCCCAGGTGGATCCCGATCCGGATCTGGATCCGGGAGAGACCCCCCTCCGCATTCCGCTCGTAGATCCGTCGCTGGATGCCGACCGCACACTGGGTGGCTCGGAGCGCGCTGTCGAACTCGACCAGAAACCCGTCGCCGGTCGATTTGACCTCACGGCCCTGATGAACGGCCAGGAGCGGGCGGACGAGCTCCGCCTGCTGTCGGAGCAGATCGAGCGTTCGGGCCTCGTCGGCCTGAGTGGACGCGGTGTAACCGACCGTGTCCGTGAACATGATGGCGGCGAGACGCCGGGTCGAGGCCACGGGCGGGGGACCGGCTCCATGAGATTTAGCTCCCGCTCTCGGGATCGCGAACCCGAGCACGCCCCAGCACAGAGGGCTCTCCCTTCGACCCTCGGGCGCCCGGGAAGGATCGACCTTCTTCGATAAGGGGACCCTCGTGGGTCCGAATACCCCCGACCCTGAGATCGCAATTCCCCCGGACCACATCGCGGTCGCATCGCGGCCCGGGCCCGGCGACACCCGGTCGCAAACCGCTGACGCATTCCGCCCGCCGCGGCCAAGCTTGAAGCGGGGAGGCTGCTGAGCTTGGGGGATGGTTAGGCCCCCTCGCGTGGCGGAATCCAGCGCCGGCCGGGGGACCGGCCGAGTCGACGGGGGTAGATCGGGGTCGATGCCTCATCCTCGTCTCCCCAACGCGCGCTGGCTTGCGATCGGGCTCGTGCTGATCATGATCCTGTCCGGGAATTCCTCCTCTTCCCCCGGGTCCTCGACCTCGAGCACCGACCCCGGCCCGCAAGCCACGGACGGCGCCGCCACGCGACCGATCGCCCC
>JBGOSQ010000122.1:0-3066 GCA_041476045.1 Thermoplasmata archaeon
CGCCTTCGCCGGCGGTGATGAAGACCATGTCCGCGCCCTTGAGGATCTCTTCGATCTCATCCGCGTGCTCGTGCGCCGCGGTCCGACCGACCTCTGGGTCGGAGCCGGCCCCGAGACCGCGAGTCGTCTCGCGACCGATGTCGAGCTTCACTTCGGCGTCGGACATCAAGAGCGTCTGCGCATCGGTGTTGACGGCGATGAACTCGACGCCCCGGAGGCCTGCCTCGATCATCCGGTTCACCGCGTTCACACCGCCCCCGCCGATCCCAACGACCTTGATCACAGCGAGGTAGTTCTGGGGAGCATCCATCATCGCTTTCCTCCGAAAGGCCGGGTCATCGACCCGCTCGCTACCTGGGGAAACACCCTTCTTCGACCGTTAACCATAACCGTAAAGCTGAGCGTTATTGTTATATCTACCTCACGTAGAGAGGCAAACGCTACTAAGAAACCGCAGGTCCGTCAAGCATCTTGCTGAGGCTCGTTGCCTGATCCGATGACAGTCGATGGGCCGCGTCACGGGGTGGTCGACGTACCCCCGGTGAGTTGCACCGCGGGGGCCGAGGGCACGCGTACATCGGCCGAACTCAACGACATCCCCTGCTCTGCTGCATACGCCAGCAGCGCGCGCAACGCCTGAGCTTTCTCCACTAGGGCGACGGCCGGCCCGTAGGCAACCTGGGCACCCGAGCTCAGCCCCACGAGGAGCTGCCCGTCCGCCAGGATCGCCACGACGCTGACTTGACGTCGGAGTGGGGGCGCCATCGCCGCCACCGCGAGCGCCGCTACGCGCACAGCGTCGGTCGTCGGCTCGGGAGCGCCCACCTCGGCCGATGCGATGTGTGGAAGTCCGGTGGCCAGGGGAGCTGCATCGAGGAGCGTCCCGTCGTCGGCAACCAGGCGCAGGATGCCTCCCGACTCGACGACCGCGACGGCCACCCGCTCGCGGATGTCGACTGACACGGTCGACGGAAGGTCCTTCACGATGGTCGCGTCCGCGATCCAGGGGTCGCGCTCGAGGCGGCGTTCGGCAGCCGCGGCGTCGAACGAGAAGACGTTCGTCCCGGACTCGATACCGGCGATACGCAGGATGTCGGATCGCGACAGGTGGGCCGCCCCATGGACGTTGATCGTCCGGGCGCCGAAGAGCGATGTTCTCGTGAGGGTGACCCCGGTCGCCAGGAGCACGATGACGACCATGAACGCGATCGCCGGGATCCTCCAAGGAGGATGGACCGGGCGGTCCGAGGCGGGTCGCTCGGTCTCGGGATCGGCCGGGGGTTGCGGCCGAACATCAGCCGTCAGGTCGACATCCGGGATCGAGGGCTCCACGCCCGGGATCGGGTCTATCTGAGTCGCCCGGTCAGCGTCGGACGTCATCGAAGGCTCCGATCAGTTTGACCTCGGGCTGAAGCGTCACACCCGCCGAGCGTTCGATCAGCGCCTGAATCTCTCGGATCAGCGCTACGACATCGGCAGCCTTCGCACCGGCTTCGGCCACGATGAAGTTCGCGTGCTTCTGGGACACGACGGCACCACCCACCCGGCGACCCTTCCCTCCAGCCGCCTCGATCAGCCGGGCCGCATGGTCGCCCTCCGGATTCGTGAAGACACTTCCGCAATTCGGTTCGGCCAGAGGTTGGGTTCGTCTGCGCCATCCACGAACCTCGTCCATCGTGGCCCGGATCTCCAGGGCATCGCCCGGTTCGAGGTGAACCAGTCCGCCGGTGACGACCGCGTCCTCCGCGAGCCCCGACCGTCGGTAGCCGAATCCAGCATCGGCACGCTCGATCGTCTCGGCGCGACCCTCGCGCAGTCGGTAGGTCTGGATCCGCTCCAGCACCTCGCTCATCTCGTGGTCGTGCGCGCCGGCATTCATGCGGATCGCCCCGCCGAGCGTGGCCGGGATCGCGACACCGAATTCGAGACCGGTCAAGGCGTGATGGAGGGCGACCCCGGAGAGGGCCGGAAGAGGGATCGCGGCCCCGACCGTGAGCCGCTCGCCGTCGCGCGCCACCCAGCGGAAACCACGACCCAATCGAACGACGAGTCCTGGGAAGCCGGCGTCGGATACGAGGATGTTGGATCCCTTCCCGATCACGACGAACGGGATGTGCGTCTCGACGATCGCCTCGCCAACCGCCGATAGCTCCGAGATCGTGTCCGGCTCCACGTAGAGCGCCGCGGGCCCTCCCAGCCGGAACGACGTCAGGGGGGCGAGCGGGAACGCCGTCCGCACTCGATCTCCGTAGGCGGCGCGCAAGATCGCATGGGCTCGCGTCAAGGCTGGATCCATGAGCCGCCCTCCCGGATCCGTTCGAGGGCGGCGTCGCCGAGCATCCAGATGTCTCCACAACCCATGGTCACGACGAGATCGCCGGAGCGGACCTCGTCGTCGAGGAACGACAGGACGTCCTGGCGATGAGGGAGGTAGACGACCCGCTTCCCCGGAGCAGCTTCCGTCACGCCGTCGACGACGAGCTTGCCGGTGACACCCGGGACCGGATCTTGGTCGGCGCCGTACACGTCGGTGACCACGATCAGGTCCGCTTCGGCGAGTCCGGCACCGAGCTCGCGCCAGAGCGCCAGCGTTCGCGAGTACCGATGCGGTTGGAACACGGCCACCAGGCGGTCGGGACCCGTGCGCCGAGCCACGTCCAGCGTCACCGCCAGCTCGGCCGGCACGTGTCCGTAGTCATCGTAGAACTCGGCACCGCGCGCGGACCCCCGCAGCTCGAACCGGCGGCGGACGCCCGTGAACCCTGCCAACGCCTCTGCCGCCAGCTCGGAAGACACCCCCACCGTCGACGCCGTCACGATCGCTGCGACGGCGTTCAGGAGGTTGTGTGCACCGTCCACGCGGAGGTGCAGAGCGGTCGAGCTCCCATCGGGGCTTGACACTATCCCGTGGGCGCCCCCCGGCCCGACGCTTTCGACGTCGAGCCTCCAACCGTTCTCCTTCGAGATCCCATACGTGATGGTGTCGACTTCGCTCCGAGCGAGCACGGCGCGGACCCCCGGGTCGTCGCCGCAGGCGACGACCCGCTCACACCGGGAGGCGAACGC
>JBGOSQ010000123.1:0-2950 GCA_041476045.1 Thermoplasmata archaeon
CGACGCCGCACGTCATCCCGGCCGGGCCGTCGCTGACCTTCCCCGGATGAGCGGGTCAAGGCCCGCTTGGCGACCCTGCCTAACCCCGGTCGGGCTGGTAATGTTACCGCACAGGTTGCAACCGCGATGCAACCATTGGGGGCCAGGCGAAGGTCTGATTCCGCCAGCAACCGCAGGTGGTGCACGTCTTCGTGCTCACCCTCGGGTTCAGCCGCCGCGGCTTCTACCACCTGATCGGCCAGACCGTCGAGGTCCGGCGCCGCGCCGGGACGATCGAGGTCTTCCATCAGGGCCGGCGGGTGGCGACGCATCCCGAGGCTGGGGACACGCATCAGCTGCGGATCCTCACCCGAGCACGGCCCGGGCGCGATCACGCGGATCACGCGGCAGCGCGTCTCGACCCTCGCCCCGCCGACGCGCGATCCCCTATGAAGGGCAAGCGATGAAGGAGTTCCTCACGCCCTCCGCGGACGCCGGAGGAACGAGGTTAGTCGTCATCATCGTGGTCGTCTTCGCCCTCCGCGTCGGGCTCGAGCTTCGAGATACGGGTGCCCCAGTTCGCGAACAAGCTTCGCGTCCCTTTGCAACTGAACAGCGGCGACTCCTCGGTGTCTGTCAGGTACTCCTCGAGCGTACAGGTCTGCCCGATGTACTCGGTCGCGATCCAAATTGTATCGCCGTCGACCGCTGCCGCTCCATAGTCGCCAAAGCGCTGGAATGGTTCACCGAAGGCGGCGTACCCGGTAAAGCCGTCGACGGGTCCGACCCCCGCTGCCGCGAGGTGCACCTCTCCGATACCAGTCCTTGGGTCGAGGGTCGTGTAGGCGGCCGACGGGTAGTAGTCCTCCCCAACGACGGTAAAGGAGATCACACCCTTGCCACTCTTCGTTGCAGCGACGGCCGGGTAGATCAGGTGGTTGTTCGCGAGCCCGAACTGCCCCTCGAGCTCGACGCGCGCCTTGAGGCGGCTACGGCCTATCTTCGGGCGGAGGATGTAGTATGCGATGCCCGTCTTCTCCTCGCCCTCGAGGACGATGGTCGTCACCTGGGCGGTCCAGAGCCGGCCGGCGGCAAAGTAGACCTGGTAGATGTCTGCGCCCGGGTCGAGGAGCGACCGGGTCTCGTTGTGCCCCGGCTCGTCCTGGGGAAAGAAGATGTACTGCCAGCATCCGCTGCCAAAGGGCGTCTCGATCGAAGTATCGTTGATGCACTCGGCAAGCGGTATGTCGCCCGGCGGTTGCTCGGCCATGGGTGGCACGACCGAATACGGCTGGACGCCGACGACCGCACTGGTCAGGCGCGGTGACGGCCGCGACATCTCAAGGGACCTAGTGTTCGTGACCGCCCAGACGACGAGCCTGTCTTCACCCACGCATTCAGCACACTCGACGTTGCTAACGAGATACTCCGTACCGTTCGCTCCATCCTCATAGACGGCTTCCGGTGAGATAGCGGGCCAGAGTCTGAACGCGAGACCCCCGAAGGGATACTCGAACTGCTCAAACTGGACGATCGTCGGCGTCGCGACCCCGCGGGCGAGCTGGCGCTTGGAGATCGCGTAGAGGTTGACGCCGGAAAACGCCGCCGACGGGCCGAACAGATCCCCGAACTCGTTCGTAGTGATGTAGAATCCGTAGCGGTCCGCGCCGATGCGGGGGCCGTCCGCGAAGCACGGGCCCAGGTAGCAGTGGTGGTTCGGCGTCCCCTCCGTTCCGTCGTTTTGCGTCGGGATGGCGTAGTGGTTCCAGCGCCCGAGCGGATTCGGCCCCCGGCTGACGGCGAGGTCGAGGCGGTTCGCGCCCGTAACATCTCCTGTCTCGGGATCGAGGTCGACCGTCACCGCCACGTGGAACCAGCGACGCATGTCAGGGTCGTAGTAGCAACTGATGTCGAACGAGGTCGCACCACCGAACAGACCCAGGTCGAATTCCGGCGGGTAGCCATAGAACTGGCTGAGCGCGATGGGATCCGTCAGGGGCTTCCCGTGCGTGTCGAAAACGCGGAGCGCTGAATTTACGCTCTCGAGGACGTACCCGTTGCCGGCGCAGAGGCCTTGGTCGGGCGGCTCTCCGCTGATGTTGCCAGCTGCCAAAAGGCTATCGCGGTGGTTGAGCCCGTCGAAGCTGAGGCGGAGCTCCGGACTGGACGAGGCCACCCGCAACCCGCTTGAGGTGGGCTGTGCGCGGTGGAGGCTGGTCGCAGCTGCGATGGCGCGTCCCTCGGGGCGGGGGTTGGGGAAGATACGTGCCTCGACATCCCCGAACTGCTCGGACGCGGCCCGCGCGGTGGTCGCCGCTCTGGACAGATACTCGAAGCCGGGACGAGGCGGCCCGTGATCTATCGGGCCGGAACCGATGAACTGGATGACGCCCGGCCTTCCCTCGATGCCGGGAACCTCGGATGGCGACTCAGCGGCCGTATTCCCGGTGAGCGTAAGCAAGATGACCAGCGTCAGCGCGGCGACTAGACGAGGGCGGTACACGAACATGAGCTTTCTTGTCACGTTTGCGCCTCCATTGTTCGGAGCTCCGGAGCAGCCCCCGTATACGAGGCGGACAAAGGCGCTGTCCAGAAAATTCTCGGAGTCGGCAGACTGGAGACCCCCGGGAGGGCTCCGCGGGTCGACGTCCGCGCAGATAGCTGAAATAACACTCTATTCGAAGGGCACTCGGGGCGACCGAGCGAGCGGCTCCTGGCCCTTCTGCTTCTTCGCGCCCGTCCTCGGACGAGGGCCTTCAGCATGGATGGCGTCTCCTTGCCCACGATCCACAACTTCCGGTCATATCTCCACCGAACCGGGGGCAGTCCAGGCGTCGAGCCGCGAAGACTCGGCTCTCTCCGTTGACAGGGTCGTCGTCGCTCGCTAAACGGGCCATGCCCATGGGCAAGATGCACCGTCGCACGCTGGGCCGGACGACGATCGCGCTGCTGATCGCGCTCCTCTTGGTGC
>JBGOSQ010000124.1:0-2887 GCA_041476045.1 Thermoplasmata archaeon
AAGTCGACATCGCCGACCCGGACCGGCTCGGCGAGGTCGCCGCCTTCTGGACCCACGAGCGCGATCGGGACGAGTTCCAGCGCGCGCTCGACGTGGCCGTGCATCATCCCAACCCGGACGAGCGGCTGACGCCGCTCCTGGCACGGTCGGGCGGTCGGACCGCGGGCGCCGCCCTCCTGTATCGGCACGGAGCTCTCGCCGAGCTCCACGCCGTCGCCACGCTGCCGGAGCTGCGCGGACGCGGGATCGCTACGGGGCTCGCCGCGGCGGCGCTGGACGCGGCCCGCGAGGACGGGGCGATGACGCTCTCGATCCTTACGGCCACGCCGCGTCTCGCCCCGCGGCTCCGCCCGCTCGGCTTCACCGAGGCGGGCCGGCTCGAGGAGTACCGGCTCCCGGCCAACGCCGAGCTCGCGATCCCGCCCCCCGGGCCACCGACCCCGCCCCGTTGGAGACCGCCGCGCGGTCTCGCGCGCTCGGCCTAGTCGCGGCCGCGCCGCATCCCGTCGAGCTTGAGACGCTGCTCGAGGGCCGCGATCGTCCGGATCGTCGGAACGACGGTATCAGCATTGAGCGAGATCGAATCGATCCCCTTCCGCACGAGGAACTCCGCGAACTCGGGGTAGACGCTCGGTCCCTGGCCGCAGATGCCGACCGTGCGCCCCTCGGCGTGCGCTCCCTCGATGAGCATCTCGATCGCGCGAAGGACGGCGGGATCGCGCTCGTCGAAGTAGCCCATCCGCCCGAGGGTCTCGGAGTCCCGGTCCGCCCCGAGGACGAGCTGCGTGAGATCGTTCGATCCGATCGAGAAGCCGTCGCAGTGCTTGGAGAACTCGCGCGCGAGGAGGACCGTCGAGGGGACCTCGGCCATCAGGTAGAGCGAAAAGTCGCGCGAGCGCTTGAGGCCCTTCTCGCGGAGCATCTCGGCGATCTGCTCCAGCTCCCAGGTGTTCCGGACGAACGGGAGCATCACGTGGGCGTTCTTGAGGCCCTTATCGGTGCGGATCCGGTGGATCGCCTCGAGCTCGAGGAGGAACGCCGGGCGGTAGACGGGGGAGATGTAACGCGAGCATCCGCGCCACCCGATCATCGGGTTCTCCTCCTCGGGCTCGTACGACTCCCCACCGGGCATCCCGCGGTACTCGTTCGTCTTGAAGTCGGAGGTCCGGATGATCACGGGGCGCGGGTAGAACGCCTGGCAGACCTGCGCGAGGCCGTCGGCCAATCGATCGACGAGCTCGGGTCCGCGTCCGGCCTTGATGAGCGCGAGCGGGTGCTCGCGAATGTGGGCGGTGAAGATGAACTCGATCCGCAGGAGGCCGACGCCCTGTACCGGAAGGCGCGCGTACTCTTCCGCCTTCTCCGGCACTCCGACGTTGACGTAGATCTTGGTCGCGGTGATGGGGCTCGCGTGGTGGCCCGCGTCGGGGACGCCTCCGGTCGCCGCCGCGGCCGCGGCGGTCGACGCCGCCTGGGCCTTCGCTCGCGCGAGTCCACGATAGACGGAACCGGTCTTCCCGTCGACGGTGATCGACTCGCCATCGAGGATGGACTTGGTCGCAGAACGGGTCCCGACGATGCACGGGACGCCGAGCTCGCGGGAGACGATCGCCGCGTGGCAGGTCATCCCGCCCTCGTCGGTGACGATCCCCGCGGCCTTGGTCATCGCCGGCACCATGTCGGGCGTCGTCATCGTCGTGACGAGGATCTCGCCCGGCAGGAGGCGTTCCATGTCCTTGGATCCGATGAGGAGGCGCGCCACACCGCCCGCGATCCCCGGGCTCGCACCGAAGCCGCGGACGATCGGTGCGTCCGCGCCGGAATCGGACGGCGCAGGCGTGGCGCGGGGAGGGGACGGAGGCGGAGCCCCGCCGCCCATCGTGACCTGGCCCGGAGGTATCGTCGTCACCGGCCGTGCTTGGACGATGTAGAGGGATTTGAGGTCGGCGCACCACTCGATGTCCATCGGTCGCCGGTAATGGGACTCGATGACGCGCGCGAGCGAAGCGAGGCGCTGGATCCGCTCATCCGAGAGCTTCTGGCGCTGCCGGTCGGGCACGGGAACGTCCTCCCGTTGGTTGCCCCCCTCCTCGGCGCGGACGAGCCGGAACGATTGGTCGGAGATCTGCTTCTGCACGACGCGCTGGGTCGCGCCGTCGACGACGTAGTGGTCGGGGGTGACCTCGCCGCCGACGATAGCCTCGCCGAGCCCCCAGCCGGCTTCGATGATCATGTGGTTCTCGCCGGTGTTAGGGTCGCGGGTGAACAGGATACCGCTCACCGTCGAGTCGACCATCTTCTGGACGAGAACGGCCAATCGGACAGCCGCGTGGTCGAACCCCTTCCGGGCTCGGTAGACCAGGACGCGGGGCGTGAAGAGCGAACCCCAGCAGCGTCGGATCGCGGAGAGGACCTCGTCGGACCCCTTGACGTTCAGGTACGTCTCCTGGAGGCCGGCGAAAGAGGCACCCTCCAAGTCCTCGGCGGTCGCGGAGGACCGGACCGCCACGAATCGGACGTCGTGCTGCTGCGCGAAGACGGAGAACGCCGCTTCGAGGGTCCGACGCAGCTCGACCGGGAACTCCGTCGACTCGAACGCGTCGCGGATCCGCCGCGAAACCGCGTCGACGCTCTCCGGTCGAGCGAGGTCGAGCGTCGCGAGCGCCCCGGGGATCTCCTCCTTCAAGATCGTCGCGTCGAGGAACGTCTGGTAGGCCTCGGTCGTCACGATGAAGCCGGGAGGCACCGGGAGTCCCTGCCGGACGAGCTCGCCGAGCTTCCCCGCCTTCCCGCCGACGAGGGGAAGATCCGAATCGGAAACGTCGCCGAGATCGACGATGACCGGCACGTTCGGCTCACTCCGTCCGACGCTGGATCGCATAGGCGA
>JBGOSQ010000125.1:0-2797 GCA_041476045.1 Thermoplasmata archaeon
ACGGATTTCGACCGTTCCCGGGGAGGAAGTTCCCGGACCAGGCGGTTCCGTTGCGGAGGTCGATCGTTTGAGAGACGTAGGGGAGGCCCGAGGTCGAAGGGGTGAGCGCCGGACCCATCGGGAGAGCGACAAGTCCCGAAACCGAGGCGAGGGGTTCCGGGGGGGCCGCGACCGGCACGAGGGATCCGGCCACGGGAAAGCCGGCCATGAGGAGAGCGGCGAAGACGACGGCCGCGATCCCGTTGGTCAGGCGATGCACGACATCCTCCCCGCGTGGGGCCCACCTACGGGACCGGCGCGTACTAAAGGCGTTGGCATCGGTACAGCCGTGCTCCGGCCCTCCGAACCACCGCGACCCACCGGGACCGGTTCGTCCAGGGATCCCGGAATCCGTTGCCGGGGGCCCTCGGCAACGTCTTTGGACCCTGCGGAGTACGGGGTCCGATGTCCACTTCTCGCCCGCCGAAGACGTTCATCGCGGATCTCCGCCCCTCGCGCGTTGCGACGTTCGAGGCGACGATCGCACGCCTGGAACCGATTCGGGAGTTCGAGACCCGCGACGGGGGCCAGAAGAAGGTACGGAACGGCCAGCTCAAGGATGCGACGGGCGAGATCGCCCTCGTGCTCTGGGGCTCGGAGGTCGAGCTCGTCGTCGAAGGCGATCACGTACGGATCACCGACGGGTGGGTCAAGGACTACCAGGGACGGCCCCAGGTCTCGCTGGGCCGGATCGGCAAGCTCGAGAAGCTGCCGTCCGCGGTGTAGGGCCGGATCGGTGCGCGGGCCACGCCCGGCTCGGCTCGGAAGAGGGGATCGGGGACGCAACGGTCCCCGACCTGCGGAACGGGTTCGGCTCGGTCGTCGACGGCCCGACGCTCACGCTTGCGGGTGAACGACGACACGCTTCCCCTCGGACGCCACCAGTCCCAGTCCGTAGCCTTCGAGGACCGCCGCGCGGGTCTCGAGGATCTCGTGGAGGAACCACTCCATCTTCTCGTGCGCCGCGACGAGCTTCGTGACCAGATCGAGGCTCCCGGCGTCGTTCGATCGGTTGGCGATCTCGTAGGCGCCGCGCAGTCCGTGCAGGATGGTCGCGTGCGACTCGAGGAGACGCTCGAGCATCTCCTTGGGGGTCGGGGGGAGCTTCTCGTCCACCTTGAGGTTCGAGACCTTCTCGACCGACTCCACGGTGTACTCGGCCGTGTAGCCGAGGATCCGCTGGCGCTCCGCGAGCGGGTCGATCATCTCGAAGACCTCCTTGGCGTGGGCGTCGAACAGCGTGTGGAGGTCGTGGAAGAGGGGACCCGCCACATTCCAGTGGTATCCCTTGTACTGCAGGTACAGCTGTACCGCGTTCGCTTGCTCGCATCGCAGGGCGTCGGCCATCGGCGACTTCTTCGTCCGCTCCATCGAACACCTCGGGGCCGGATGGGGGATCCGAGACAAGCCGACTTGGTCAACTCCGGCTGACGAGAGGAGGGATGTCCCTCCGGAGCCTTTCGTGCGCTTTCCCGCCTCAGACCCGCCCAACGATCGCGCCGTCGGGGCACCCGGTCCGGAGGATGGCACCGCCCCCGGCGCACTCCCTCCGAGCCCGACGAGCGCCGAGTCCCTCAAGCTTCATCTCCGAAGTTCCCGTCCCCGTCTTCATCGTGGGACCGGGACTCGATCGGGGGGCCCCCGTTCGCTCGTCGACGGGGCTCGCGGCCACTACCGCGCTCGAGCGGTTACGCACGGAAGGCGCGAACGAGCTTCCGAGAGCCCGGCGGCGGCATCCCGTTCGGATCGTCTTCGAGATCCTCTCGGAGCCCCTCATCGCCCTCCTCGTCGCGGCGGCGGTACTGTACGGACTGTTCGGCGAACCTCGCGACGCCGCGCTCCTCGCCGCGTCGGTCGTCGTCATCGCGATCCTGGATCTCTACCAGCAGAACCGGGCCGAACGGGCGATCGAGGCCCTCCGGGAGCTCGCCGCTCCCGAGGTCGTCGTCGTCCGCGACGGCACGCGCCGAAAGCTGGCCGCGCGCGATCTCGTTCGCGGGGACCTGATCGTCCTCGGCGAGGGGGAGCGGGTTCCGGCGGACGCCGAGGTGGTGACCGACCGGGGGCTGCTGGTCGACGAATCGCTGCTGACCGGTGAGTCGGTCCCGGTCCGGAAGTCCGAGGGGACCGGGGGGACGCCGTGGGCGCGTCCGGGTGGCGAGGGCCAGCCGTTCGTCTACGCCCAGACGCTCGTGGTCCGCGGCCAGGGCCTCGCGGAGGTCCGGTCCACGGGGCCGCGCACCGAGGTGAGCCGCATCGCCGCGGCGCTCCAGGACGTCGAGACCGAGACTCCGATCCTTCAGCTCCAGATGCGGCGCCTCGTGGCGACGGTCACCGTCCTCGCCGGCGTCCTCAGCATCACGGTTGCCGTCGTTCTCGGGATCCACACGGGGAACTGGACCGCCGGGCTCCTCGCCGGCGTCGCCCTCGCGATCGCCCTCGTCCCCGAGGAGATGCCGGTGGTCCTGACGGTCTACTCGGTGCTCGGCGCGCGCCGGATGGCGCGCCACCGGGCACTCGCCCGCCGGTTCGGGACGATCCCGACCCTCGGCGCGGTCACCGTCTTGTGCTCGGACAAGACCGGGACGCTGACGCAGAATCGCCTAAGGGTTCGCGAGGTACGCGCGCACCCCGGCAGGATCGGGGAACAACCTCGAGCGTCCGACCCCCGCGATCTCGCATTGCTCGGATGGGCGTTCCTTGCGAGCGATCCCACCGCGGCCGACCCGATGGAGGGGGCGCTGGTGGAGGCCGGACG
>JBGOSQ010000126.1:0-2640 GCA_041476045.1 Thermoplasmata archaeon
CGCGGGCGTCGTCCGGAACGCAGAAGGAGGCAGAGGCAAGGGGGATCGACCCGGGACTGCTGCTCAGGACTAAGGAACCTGAGGCATGCCGGCTTTCGGGCACGATGGCAACGGCGAGACCAATCAGGAGAACGACCACCCCGAGGCAGGCCCAGCGATGCCGGCGCACCGTTGCCAGTATCCGTCCCGCCGGGTGGTTGCCGTCGGGGACCATCGTCCCCGCACTCGCTTGACGGGTTTAAGGGCCCCGAAACACGCCGGACGTCGTCCTTTGAGTCGAATCCGGGTGCTCCTCGCGGTCGGTCCTCGACCGCGCGCACTCTTCGGAAACGACGTCTTCGAGGGCGACCGAGCAAGCTACCTAAGGCGCCGCGGCGTGCCGCATTGGATGAGAGGGGTGGCCCTTTTCGCGGGCGGGCTGGCTCTCTTGGGGATAGACGCTATTGCAATCTTCGCAGGCTCGAGCTCCGTGGGACTGGGGTTGTTGCTGGTGATCCTCTCCTCCATTCCTCTTGGGGTCGGATACCATGTCTCGGTGCGGGCGAACAGTAGTCGCCCGCCCAGATCGACATAGACCCTCTAGTGGAGCGACCGGGAAAGTTGGCCGGTCTCTGGACCGGAAGTACTAAACCGGTCCCCGCTGTCCCGGACCCATGGTGGTCCGGGTTCGCGAGCTGAGTCCCGAGGAAGGAGAGAAGCTTCGTCGGATCGTTCGGCACGGTCAGGACGCGATCGAGTTCAAGCGCGCTCAGGTGATCTTGGCGAGTGCCCAGGGCGCCTCGCCCCCGAAGATCTCCGTCATCACCCTCACGGGCGAGGACTACATTCGCGATCTCATTCACGCCTTCAACGAACACGGGATGGCCGTGCTCAAGCCGAAGTGGGGTCCCGGGAGACCCACCCGATTCACCGAGGAGCATCGCAAGGGGCTGGTGGCCCTCGCCACCAGCCGACCTCGCGACCTGGGACTACCCTACGCCGAATGGAGCCTCACGCGCCTGCGGGAGGAGGCGATCAAACGCGGGGTCGTGGAGACGATCAGCGAGGAGTGGCTCCGCGTCCTCCTCCACGAGGCGGAGGTCTCCCATCAATCGATCCGGACGTGGAAGCGCAGCACCGACCCGGAGTTCGAGAAGAAGAAGCAGCGGATCGAGTGGCTGACCAACCAGTCCCACAATCCTCCGATCGTCCTGAGCGCCGACGAGATCGGTCCGATCCAACTGATCCCCCACGGAGGGGAGGGATGGTTTCCCGAGGGGAGGCCGGGTCGGATCCCCGCCGAGTACTCGAGGAAGTACGGAACGGTCTACTACATGCTCGGGCTCAATGTGTTCCACCAGCGGCTGCACGGAAGGGTCTACCGGACGAAGCACTCGGTGAACTGGCTGGAGTTCCTGAAAGAACTCCGCTCGGAGTATCCTGCCGACCAGCTCGTGTGGTTGATCCAGGACAACGCGAGCACCCACTGGACGCGTGAGGTGAGAGAGTGGGCGAGCTCGAATCGAACGATCCTCATCGCGAGCCCGACGAAGGCCAGCTGGCTCAACCCGGTGGAATGCCACGCCGGAGATCTTCAGCGTCTGGCGCTTCCCGGAGAGACGTTCCGAACGGCGGAGGAGGTCGGTGCATCCCTCGACGCGTGTGTCACGTATCGAAACACGGAGAGGGCCGCCCGTGGCAAACGCTTCCGAGACACGGTCAGGAAGGACCGCCGGCGAAGGACGAAGATACCGGTCTGGAAGCGGGCCTTCTACGCCCCGGCATGATTCGTGGCCGCTCCACTAGCGGCTTCCTCCCTGTCCGTCATCGAACGCGCGCTCCTCTCGCAAGCCAGCGGGGCCGCCGCACGCCGGTCTGAAACCGCTGTAATTGTGCTTGCACCCGAAGTTTCCGAAGCAGGTTCGGGATCTCCAAGTTCGTCAGCGGCCACGAGGCTGGGACTCGGGAAGTCGCCGTAGCCGAAGGTACGCCGCGAGATAGAGAACCCCCGCGATGCAGAAGATGGCTGCAAGCCAACTGATCGCGACGCCCAGCACCGCACCGATGACGACCCCGCCAATCCCGAGGAACAGGGCTCGGTTCGCCACACCCTCAACTTGCCCACGCGCCAGGGGACGTCGAACCCGGTAGATCGCGACGTACACCGAGTAGGCGAGCAGGACGGTCCCGCCGACGATAGCGAACGTGGAAAGGTCAAGCAGCCAAGGAACGAACCCGCTCGCGACGAGGACGAAGATCACGAGCGCTGAGACTGGGACGAGGACAATCAGCAATAGAAACGCCATGAAGAGGTAGACCTGCGTGGCCGCCATCACGACGATGTCCGTTGATTGAAGAGTTGAAGTCCGCCTAACCTGCGCGGCGAGTACGCCGGGATCTGGCGGAGGGGGGGGTGGCGGGAGAACCGACGGCAGGGTCTGTGAGTCAGGGATGGTCGGTCGGCCGAGCGGTTGATCCGTAACCGGCGACGGCGGCAATCGCCACACTCGTCCGGAGGCGAAGTCTGAGTCGAATGCCTGGATCACGGGCCACGCCCTGGCCCGAATTACCCCGCCGACTCCCCAGATGGAGCGAGAGGGGGTCCATTCCGTGACGCCCAGACTGTTGACTCCCGCGATCGTGGCGAAGAAGAACTCGCCC
>JBGOSQ010000127.1:0-2631 GCA_041476045.1 Thermoplasmata archaeon
ATCCTGGTCGAGGACGCGACCTATTCGGACAACGAGAGCCGGGACTACCTGCTCTACCTGATCGAGCGCGCGCGGCTTCGACCGCTCGTGATCGTCCTGGTCCTCGACGCGGGGGACCCTTCGTACGGAGCGTGGGAGGAGAAGCTGCTGGGTCGCGGCGACGTGGATTGGGTCCACCGGACCTCGACGACCGAGGACCCGAGGGAGGCGGCACGGTTCCAGAGCTCGTTCGAGGAGCTCCCCGCCGCCACGCAGCGGGTCGTGGCCATGACCGGTCTTCTGGGCGGGGCCACCGCCGAGGTGGCGCTCAGCCGAGTGAGCCGCCTTCCATTCCGAGAGCTCGCGGACGCCCTCGCTCCGGCGATCGAGGCGCGCATCATCAAGGTCGACGGCGGACGTGTGAGCCTTCTCCACGCGGCTTGGATCGGGGTCCTGCCGGAGGTCTTGGGCGAGCGCGTCATCCGCGACATGCACCGCCAGATCGCGGAAGGCCTGGAGGCGCTCCACCCGGAGCCGACGTTGCAGCGTCGTATCGAGCTCGCGGACCACTACTTCCGATGGGAGTCCGGGGCGACCGCCCTGCGCTATCTGCTGGAGGCCGCCGAGCTCTCCGAGCGGCTCTCGGCGTACGATACGGCGGTCGAACTCCTCGATAAGGCGCTCCTCTGCATCGACTCGCTTCCGACGCCCGAGCGCCCGATCGCCGAGGTCGAGCTTCGATTGCTCCGTGCCCGCGGACTCCTCCTCACAGGGCGGGGCCACGATGCGGAGCTCGACATTCACGAAGGCGTCACGCTCGCGCTCGACCGCGAAGTGCCGGCGGAGCTACTGGAGGACTGGCTCGAGCCGCTCGTCCCCGTGCTCATGGCAGTAGGGCCACGACCCTCGCTCGCGACCGAGGTCGGCGAACTCGCGGACCGATGCGAGCGCGCGAACCGGACCGCGGCGGCCGTGCTGCTCTCCGCGGTTCGGATCGGGTTCGACGTGGAACGCGGGCGATCGGCCGAGGCACAACGGGATTCGCGCGCGGCTGGGCACCTGGCACGCCGCCTCGAGCGAGGTCCCGCGCAAGCGGTCGCCCTCCTCGCCGTCGCCGCCGCCCGGATGGATGCCGGCCCGGTCGAACGCGCGCTCATGGAACGCTTCGTCGAGCACGCCGACGATCTGCTGAACAGCGCACGTCGGGCCGGGCTCCAGCAACTCGGCGTGGCGATCCAGGCACGCTTCCTCGCCCTCCGGGGCGAACCGGAGGAGGCGCTCCAACTGCACCTGCGCGCGGTCACGACGCTGCAGAGACTCCGCCTCCATGCGATCGAGCTGTTCCACCAGCTGGACATCCTGGAACTCCTGCTCGACGCGAAGCCGGACGAACGGATCCCCAAGGTGCTGAAACGCGCGCGGGAGCTCGTGGAACAGCTGCATCTCATGCCCCCCGCGCTCGGACTTTACCGGTTCTGGCTCCTCGAGGGTCGGCATCTCGCCGCCGTGCCCGACGCTCCCGCGGCGCGCGATCGTTTCGGCGCGATCGCCGACCGCTCCGCCACGACCGTCGCTCCCGGACTGTTCCAGCAGGCGTGCCTCCGTCTCGCCTCGCTCGAGCTCAAGGAGGGTCGCGAGGACGTCGCGCGCCACTACTTCGATCGGGCCGGTGCGTTCGCCGACGACACGTCGGAGGCGCCCGAGTGGGACGAGTGGAGGACGACCGGTGGAGAACCGGAACCCGGCGAGAACGATTCCTGGGCGGAGGAACCCGCGGCCCCCGTCACCCGACGGAGGGGAGCAGGCCCGGGTCGAGCGCGTAGACGATCGTGAGCACGCCGACCACGAACAGGATCACGACGACGAGCCGCTCCAACTGGGCCGGCTCGACCCGCGCGCCGAGCCGGGAGCCGATGATCGCGGCGGAGGCGGCGACCGCGACGAGGGCGAGGCTCGCAGCAAGACCAACGACCACGAGGCTCGGCATCGTGCTGACGAAGACTATCGTGAAGATCATCGTCGTGTCGCCGATCTCGAGCAGCATGATGAGCAGGAACGCGGTGGTGAACGCGGAGCGGCCGGTGGGGGGGCGCCGGTTCGACTCCGGCACGAGCAGCAGATAGACCGCGTATCCGAGCAGGAACAGCCCGCCCCCGACGCGTAAGTAGACCACCTGGCCGCCCAGAGCGGCGAGAAGCGCCGCCCCGATGATGACGGCGAGCGCGGTCGTGAGAACGAACGCGGCTGCCGCGCCGGCCCAGATCGAGATCGGCCGGTACTTCGACGCGAGACCGATGAGCGCGAAGTTGGTACGGTCGATGAGCTCGGTCCCGCCGATGACGGCGAAGACGATGACGAACGACGTGACGAGGTCGACCACGATGCCCCAGGGGACCTACGCCAGGTGGGAGAGGAATTCGTCGACGAGCCGCTCGCAGTAGGCGCACCGGAGGACGACGGGCCGTCGCCGCGCGATCTCGAACTCGCTTTCGACGGGCTCGTTCTGGTTCGAGATGCAGTTCGGGTTGGGGCAGTGGACGACGCCCACGATCCGTTCCGGGAGGTCGACGGCACGCTTCTCGCGGACCTTGAAGTCGCGGATGATCGAGATGGTCGCCGTCGGGGCGATCAGGGCGATCGCGTTGACCTTCC
>JBGOSQ010000128.1:0-2588 GCA_041476045.1 Thermoplasmata archaeon
ATCGAGATCGACTGGATCCCGCGAGCGCGGATCCTGATCGACATCGACGACGCGGACGCGGCGCACGACGTCGGCTACTTCCTCGACGTCACGACCTACCCGGCGTTCCCGTACGAGACGAACCGGCGCCAGATCGAGACGAGCCTATGGTGGAAGTCGCGAGCAGACAATACCTTCGAGACGACGTTCCTCGAGGTGACGGTTCCCCGGATCCAGCTTCAGGGTCCCGAAGAGGTCCCGATCCCGGACTACGCGCTCGCCGAGGTCGCGTCACGGTTCGTGCGGGACGACGGGACGGGGCCCTCGTAGGAAGCCGTCCGCGAACGCTCATCCTGACGATTCCCGCCCCGTCGTCCCTCGACCCATTCTTGACAGTCCGCCCGATCCTTGGTATAGGTCTTCCGTCCTAGGTCGGAAGCCCTAGAAAGGGGTCGCAAGATGCGGATCGCTGCACCTATCGCGTCGGGTTCTCACCGGCGATCACCGGCGAAGCGTGAGCGGGAACTACTCCCGATCATGGGCGGAGCCTCACCGCTGCAACAGGCGAACCCCGCCGAGCAGCGGTACGCCCGCCAGCCACAGACGACCGCCGTCACGGTGCAGGGGGGGCCGTTCATCCTTCACTCGAGGGAGTCTGAGACCCTTCAGTATCAGGTAACGGGGATCAAGATGGGGAACGTCATCTCGCAACCCCTCACCCCGGTTGCCGGGTTCGCGAAGTGGCTCGACATCCGTGTCTGTGCCTCGGGCGGCGTGCTCGACTCGGCCACGACCGCGACACTCGCGAAAGACGGCCCGTGGTCCGCGATCTCGAACGTGTTGTTCCGCGACTCGTTCTCGAACCCGCTGCACACCTACTCGGGCTACGAGCTCTTCCTGCTCAACCTGTTCGGCGGTCAGACGGGATTCTGGAACGCCCAGGACCCGGCGAACCTCCCCTCGTATGACGTCTCCGACGTCGCCGACGACGGGTCGTTCTGTTTCCGCATCCTGATCCCGTTCGAGCTCTTCGACGCCTACTGCTCGATCCCGATGGCCTCACAAGCCGCGATGCCGACGCTCCGCCTCCAGACCGGGACGGTCGGCGATATCTACGATCTCGCCGGCGGCGCCGGGTTCACCACGGACCCGACGCTCGAGGTCTCGATCTACTCGCGCTACTGGGCGATCCCGCTCGACGATCCGAACCTCGAGCCGCCACAGAACGGCTCGACGTCTCAGTGGTTCGCCCAGCCGGCCGCGACCGCGATCCCCTCGGGCGGATCGACGGCGGTCTCGCTCCCACCGATGGGCGCGTGGCTACACTCCCTGATCCTGGAATTCCGCGACTCGACGAACGAGCGGAACGACGCGATCCTGCCGAACGACGATCAGACGCTCGAGCTCTGGGTCGATCAGGTGGCCGAGTACATCCAAGAGGTCGGGAACCTCAAAGACATCATGTTCAAGCAATACGGGGTCACCCGTCCCGACGGCGTGCTCGTGTTCACCTACCGCGACTCGATCGCGACGATGGGCCCGATCTCGGCCGTCGACACCGGGACGACCTGGCTCCCGACGAACCCGGGAACCCTGCTCCAGCTCCGTTCCTCGGCGTGGGGATCGTTCCCCTCGCAGACGCCCTCGCAGTTGACGGTCCTTACGGGCCGTACGTACGCGCTCGGCGGCGTCCCGTACACGCACCTCGGACAGGGCTAGGGGGTAGACGATGGGCCCAGAAGCCACCCCCGGGGTCGGCAACATGATCTCCGGGCGTTCGGAAACCTCGATCGGTGAGGCGCTTCACCCCTCGCAGCCTGGAGGGCAAGCGCTCACGGTCGCGGCGATCGGGTTCGCGATCTTGTACCTGTCGGTCGGACGTGCAGCCGGTGGCGGACCCCTGCAGAAGGTCGGCGCCGTCGCGGGTTACCTGCTCGTGTTCGGTGCCGGCATGGCCGTCGTCAACTGGACGGCCCGGCACTTCGCCTCGATGCACCCGAACGCGCCGCTGGCCGTCGGTATCGGCGTCGATCTCTAGGAAGGGGAAGCACATGCGGAAGGAACACGTCGTCTGGCTCCTGGTCGGGGTCGGGGTCTATTACCTCTACCTGAAGTTCCGGCTCGGGGTCGGAGGGAACCCGCTACAGCCGACGTTCCCGTCTCGGGGGTAGGACCCTTGCGACCCATGATCGGATCGACGATCGCTCACTCTTTCGCGCTCGTCGCCGCTATCGGGGCGGAGCGGGTGATCATCGCGCTCGCCGTGATCGTGGCGCTTACGGTGATGGTGATCGCGAAGGATCTCGACGGGAACGTGGTCATCGGGATCTTCTCGGCGCTCATCGGCTACGTCGTCGGCGCCGGACACGAGGCCGCGAAGGCGGGCCCGTGATCCTGTTCCTCGGCGCCGGCGTGATCGTGTCATACGCCCTGGTCTACTCCGGGATCTCGACGCTTCAGCTCGGTAAGGACAGAGCGGTCTCGACGCTTCAAGCGCTCTGGCCGAAGGGGGCGAAGGTGCTCCCCTCGAGCATCCCGACGCCGACGGATCAGGTAGGACGAGGAACCGCACAACCACGACGGGGGAGGACAACGTGAGCACCGCGAAG
>JBGOSQ010000129.1:0-2540 GCA_041476045.1 Thermoplasmata archaeon
ATCCGCCCCGGGAGGCCCTTGCGGAACCACCCCTTTCCTCCGTGAGGCTTCAGCGAGATCGGTCCGATCTCGTCGACGCTCAGCACGACCGGAGGGTTCTCTCTCTTCACCGTCAGGCGGTCGATCCGCTTCCGCCTTTCCTCGAACTTGGGGTCCTTGCTCTCCTTCCACGTGCGGATCGATTGGTGGGTGATGTCCGCCTCGTCACAGATGACCCGGTACCATTCGAGCGAGATCGATTCCACGATCCCTCTCGACACGGCAGTATCTCTCAGTCGGCGCAGGCTCCACTGGCCGAAGGGGAGCCCCAAGTCCCGAGGGCGGCTGGTGGCGAGCGCCACCAGCCGATCTCGGGTCTCCTTGGAGAACTTGTGGCGGTCCCCCGGGTTCCACCGAGGCTTGAGCATCGCCAGACCGTCGGCGTTGAATCGGTGGATCAGGATCCGGATGTACCCGTCGCTCATCCCCGAGAAGATGGAGATCTTCTGAACGGTGAAGCGCTGGGCCGAGGCAAGTATGACCTGAGCCCGCTTCATCTCGATCAGGTCGTGGGAGTGGCGGATCGATGTGCGAAGTCGGTTCCCTTCCTCGTTGGTGATCTCCCGAACTCGTAGGACCATGCTCGGGGAGCATACGCTCCCCGGCACTAGAGTTTGCGGTCCGACGGAATCTACTCTACCGCGCCGGAAGCGCCACTAGCGAACAGTAGCCATTCGTCGATTCACTTGCCACAACTCCTGGCACACCGCCCCAGTGTTCAACGAGGTCGCTGCCCTGAAGAACCGGGGCAGGGACCGCGTCGAAATCTAGCCCTACCCCGTTCGCGGCGTCGCCCGAGGCGGCCGTCTACCCAGCGCGCGTCGATGAGATTCACACACTCGCTGAATCGACCGGACTCGATCCGACGTACGTCTGGATTAGTCGCGACAGTAACCACGCCGCTGACCGACTAGCAAGAGAGGGACGAGAGCGATTCCGGGTGGACGCCGAACGAACAATTTCCTCCGTCTTGTCTCTCGTGGAGAGAGTGGCCGCGTCGCGCTCGAGGGTTGGACCCACGCCCTCCCCCGAGTCGCGTCTCAGTATCGGCCGCGGATAATCCTCCCCAAACGTTGATATCCCCCTCCTACGCATGGATACGTGCGATGGAACCCGGGGCGCGCTGGCGGCATCGCGGCCGCAGCGGGATGTCGAACACCTTCGCGGTCACGCTCCTCCTCGCGATGACGGTCACGATGGGCGCCATGCTCTGGGCGTTCCGGCCGCCGCTCCCGCCGGCCCCGGTCATCATCCAGTACGTCGCGATCGGCGACCAGTCGGAACCGGCGTGGGGCGACCCGACCGACTGCACCAACCAGACGATCTACGCCCTGTGCGACACGATCCCCGCCTTCTTCGTCATCTTCACGACCCACAGCCCCACCAACATCCCCCTCTCCGCGCTCTCGGTCACGATGCGGTGCAACGGCACCTCGCTCGTCAACGGGACCCTCCAGGCGATGGAGGTCGTGCCGGGATCGGGCGCGAACCCGGGGTCGAACTCTCCGAAGCTCGGCAGCTGCGGGAGCTGGTCTCCATCGCCGTTCGGCCACACCGCGACCTACTTCAACCGCCTGATGTACTTCCAGCAGGTCACCGTCGGGTCGAAGACCCTCCAGAACGGCGACCAGCTCGTCGTCTACGTCCACGCCCAGGACTTCAAGGACCGGAACAACTACAACCCCGACGACGACTACCACGGCGCGCCCCCGTGGTGCTTCACCAACACTCAGGCCTGCACGCTCCTCATCGCGTACACGGCGAACCCGCCGTCCCTCGTCGCCACGATCCCCTTCTCGCAGCTCTCCGGGTAGAGCCTGCGGACCGGCCGCGTGCCGGTGTTGCCGTGCAGACCCTTCGGTCAGACGGACTTTGGGACTTGTTCGAATCTCCCGGGTCACCCCGGGCGATCCGTCCCGTCCCTCCCTCTCCTTCCGCTCCGCTCGTGCCAGCCCGACTTCTCGGGCGGGTAGAGGAGCCTCACCGCATCATCGGAGAGGGCGTCGGGGTCAGGTCGAAGACCCCCAAGCTCTGGGGTTTCCCTCAGAACGGTTCGTGCCACGTTCGCTCCCGCGTTCAACTGCCGGTCCTTCGTCCAGCCGCAGTGCGCGCAGTCAAACATGGTTCCCACCCTGCTTCGGGGCCGAGTGATTTCCCCACATCTCGGGCAGGAAATGGAAGTGCGGAACGGGTTCACCCAATAGACGGGGACCCCCCGCTCGGCCGCCTTGTACTCGATCTGGCGATGGAGCTCGCCTCGGGGCCACGACGAAAGTCGTCGTCGAATCCGGGGTCCGCCCCATCGCCGAGGGATAGGAAGTCGGGAGAGATCCTCGAGCGCAATGGCGGAGCGCCGTGCCTGCGCCGTCTCGACGAGAATCTTCGAGATCGCGTGTAATCGAGAACGGATCCGATTGCGCTCGCGCCTTCCTTCACGCCCCAGCAACCGTCGGCCGACGCGGCGGTCGTGCGCCTTCTTCCGGGCCAGGAAGCGACGACGG